>DRAO01000025.1 GCA_011041825.1 Chloroflexota bacterium | reverse complement strand
GAGATACAACACTGTGATAGCTGTGAACAAGCTATCCTTTGAGGTGGAAGAGGGGGAGGTCTTTGGGTTGCTGGGTCCTAACGGGGCGGGGAAAACCACCACCATTCGTATCATTATGGATATCCTCAAACCAGATGAAGGGGAAGTGGAGGTCTTGGGAGGCCACCCTTCGGAAGCCAAGGAGAAGGTGGGTTATCTGCCGGAGGAGCGGGGTCTCTACAAGAACCTTAAGGTATTGGAAACACTGGTGTACCTGGCTGAGCTCAAGGGGGTCCCCAGAGCTCTTGCAAGAGAGAGGGCTATGGCTTTGCTGGAGAAAGTGGATTTGGCAGAGTGGGCTTCCAAAAAGGTCAAAGAGCTCAGCCGAGGTATGCAGCAAAAGGTGCAGTTCATCGCCAGCTTGGTGCACGACCCCAAAGTGATTTTCCTGGACGAACCCTTCCAGGGGCTTGACCCTGTGAACGTGGAAATCATCAAGCGATTTATCGCCGAACTTCACCGGGAGGGCAAGACAATCGTACTTAGCACCCATCAGATGAACCTGGTGGAAGCCCTCTGTGACCGGATTCTCCTCATCAATAAAGGGCAAGCGGTTTTATATGGCCCCCTGAGGGAGATAAAGAAGCAATATGCCCCCAATGCCATTCTGGTTCGGGCACCTGAACTTCCTCACGAAATCCCAGGGGTTGTAAAAATAGAGGAGGAAGACGGCGCTTTTAACCTCACTTTAGCTGAAGGGACAAACCCAAATCAAGTGCTACGGGCCATTTTAGATAGCGGGATAACGCTGGAGGCCTTTGAAGTCGCTCCGGTGCCGTTGGAGGACATTTTCATCGCCGCCGTTAGCGGAAAGTAAAGGGGGTCCTTTTGTGCGACCTCAAGGGTTTGCGCTGGAGGCAGGATAACCCTGTGCGTTGGGAGGTTAAGATGTTGCAATGGAAGAAAGTCCGGGCGGTTGCCAGGCATGAGTATCTTGTCAACATCAGGCGCCCTGGGTTTATCATAATGACGGCTATCGTGCCAATTCTGGCGATAATCGGCCTCCTTTTAGGAGGCGTGGGAGGGAATCTCTTTGGAGGGCAGGCTTTCCGCCAGATAGGCGCTTTCCTTGAGGATTACTTTGAGGGCTCCTCAAAGCATTTCGGCGTGGTGGACCACTCAGGTTATTTCACCTCCATCTTACCCGAATTTCAGGAGGGCTTCATTTCCTACCCAGGTGAGGAGGAAGCCAAGGAAGCCCTTATGAGGGAGGAAATTGATGCTGTCCTTGTCATCCCGGAGGATTACATAAGCACAGGGAATGTCACGGTGATTACTAAAGGGAGCGGATTTGGAGCAGCGGCCTTGGAGGACTCAACCCGGGTGAAAGCTTTCTTCATCTCCCATCTGGTAGGGGAGAACGTGGCTTCAGATTTGCGCAAGAGGGCGGCTGACCCCATAAATGCCCAGCCGGTGGTCCTGACCCGTGAGGGGAAAACCCGAGGTGGAGGGCCTTTAGGGGTGATTTTCACCTTCGTAATTCCATACGCAATGGCCTTCCTCCTGGTGATGACCATCTTCATCTCCTCCGGTTACCTCCTGCAAAGCGTGGCTGAGGAGAAAGAAAGTCGAGTGGTGGAAATTGTGATTTCCTCCATCACGCCTATGGAGCTTATGGCCGGCAAGGTTATGGGCTTAGGAGCACTGGGGTTAACCCAGGTCCTCATATGGCTCCTTACCACCTGGGGGATCAGCGGTGGGGCAATGGCCCTCTTTGCCTTGACTGGAGCTTTTGCGATGCCCGTAAGGGTATTAGCCTTGGTTGTCGTCTATTTCGTGCTAGGCTTCACCCTCTATGCCATCCTGATGGCCGGGGTGGGCTCCCTGGGCACGACAATGCGGGAGAGCCAGCAGCTAGCAGGCATATTCTCGATGTTTGCCGCCGTGCCGTATATGCTTAGCGGCTTCCTCTTCGCCAACCCCAATATGTTGGTGGCCCGCATCCTCAGCTTCTTCCCCCTAACTGCTCCCACAATGATGATGATGAGGTTGCCTTTAGCTGAAGTGCCCTGGGTTGATATTTTGGGGAGCACAGGAGTTCTGGTGGTTTCCATCCCTGTAGCCTTATGGATAGGGGCTAAGCTCTTCAGGGTGGGGCTCCTGATTTATGGGAAGCGCCCCACTTGGAAGGAAATCTTCCTTATCTTGAAGGGACCATAACCTCTTCTCCCGGTTTTCTGAGCAATGGTTCCGTCACCCAGAAAAGCCCTCTCTTTCGGGTAGCTCTCCACTTAATCGTGGTCACACATTTGCCCTCACCGTGGGATAGCGTTATCAACCATGGTTAAATGCAGTGCTACCGGAAAAACCCAAGAGGACTTAAAAAGGGTTGATTTTTTACCCAAATCAGTGTATAATAAGCTGGCTTTTGAGGTCTACGGTCGCCCCCCGACCTTTCCATAAAACCAATCGCAAATTAGCCGCCGGGCTTTTACGGCCTGGCGGTTAGAACCGCAAAGGAGCTTGAGCAGATGAAGAAATCTGGAACAGGCGCAGTTCTCGTTGTAGGCGGCGGCATTGGGGGGATGAGGGCAGCTCTGGACCTGGCCGATGCAGGATTGGAAGTCTTCCTGATTGAGGCCACTCCCTGGTTGGGGGGGATTGTAGCCCAGTTAGGTTTTATGTTCCCCACCCACGATTGCGTCCTTTGCCGAGGCACTGCTGAACACGGCCCCGGATGCACCCGCCCCACTATTTCCCCGGCTCTTATGGATTACAGCCGTCATCCCAACATTAAAGTGTACGTGAATACCGAGGTCACCTCGGTTGAGGGTGAGGCTGGGGATTTCACCGTAACCTTGCATATAAAACCCCGCTATGTCAATGCCGACCTCTGCATAAACTGCGACCGTTGTAGCCAGGTCTGCCCGGTGGAAAAGCCCAGCCGCTTTCAGATGGGGCTGGCGATGCGTAAGCTGGCCTACAAGAGTTCCCCCCGTGCCATCCCCGATGCTTATATGATTGATAAAACTGATTTCTGCGACACCTGCCATCGCTGCGAAGAGGTCTGCCCCACTGGAGCCATAAACCTGAATGAGAGGGCCAGGGAGGAGAAGATTAAAGTAGGAGCCATCGTCTTATCCCTGGGGTACAAGCTCTTCAACGCCCGTCGCTACGAGGAATATGGCTATGGCCGTTACCCCAATGTCATCACGAGTATGGAATACGAGCGGCTTGCAAGCCGCTCCGGTCCCACCGAAGGCATAGTTATGCGCCCCTCGGACGGCAGGTTGCCCAAGAAGATTGCCTGGCTCCAGTGCATAGGCTCTCGTGACCAGGAGCGCCCTTATTGCTCCTCCATATGCTGTATGTACTCCACCAAAGAGGCCGTGCTGGCTAAACAGCGGGTCCCGGGGGTGGAAGCCAAGATTTTCATTATGGATGAGCGGGCTTTCAACAAAGAGTATAACGCTTATTTCCTCCGCTCCCGGGAGGTATTTGGCGTGGAATATGTGCGTTCCAGGATTTCCAACATCATTGAGGACCCCACTACCCACAACCTCATCCTCCGCTATGCAAAGGATGATGGTAAAATCTATGAGGAAAGCTTCGATATGGTTGTCCTAGCCGTGGGGGTGGAGCCGCCCAAAGGAGCAGCCAAGGTAGCCCAGATGCTCGGCATTGACCTCAACCGGTACGGCTTCTGCCAGACAGATAAGTTTGCTCCCCTCCACACCACCAGGCCTGGCATCTATGTATGTGGTTCCTTTGCTGCCCCCAAGGAGATAGCGGAGACGATTTACGAGGCAAGCGGGGCCGCCGGCGAAGCTATGTTGCTTTTGGCCGAGAAGCTTGGCTCGGCTAAGAATGGAGAGGTCTTCCCTGAAGAGAGGGATGTCTCCTCGGAGACACCTAGAATAGGGGTGTTCATCTGCTGCTGTCGGGGTGAGATAAGCGATACAATAGATGT
>DRAO01000317.1 GCA_011041825.1 Chloroflexota bacterium | reverse complement strand
GGACTGCCAAGCGCTGCTTTCACAATATCACGGCAAGTTTTAAATTAAGTAAAAGGGGGGTTAGAAATCGGTTTGAAATTGAGTTTATCTGAGGACTTTTGCCTGAAGCTCAAAGCTCCAGGCCAAGCGTGCGGGACAGGAAAGCAGTGGAGTTATGTGGGCTTTCTACTATGGATTATTTGAGGGTGTTGAAAAACTCCGGGGTCAACCCTTTCCCGTGAGGCAAGGAAAGGAAGAGGTGTTTCTCACACGGTGGCTTCGTCGCTGTGCGAGAAATGCTTTAGGGTTTGAGCATAAGCCATATTTTATAGGCGGCTGGGACGGGTATGCCTTTAGCCCTCATAAGGTAAGGTGCTTCCCCTTTTTCCAATGCCGTATCCCACGAAAAGAGCTCTTCTACCCGGTGAGAGGGGTATAATTCCTGCATAGCCTGGTACCAGGTAAGGCCATCTCTCCTCTGGTAATGCCAGTATTCCACGGCTTTGAAATGCCATCGCCAGCTAAAGTCCTCATCGTCAAAGGCAGAGATGCGTTCCCACCCCTGTTCCCTGGCAAGGCGGGTGAAGTCCACGTAATATCCATACGGGATGGGTTTCCACTGCCCCCCCTCTTCAGGGGCAACGATGACCCGGGCTTTGTAGCTGAAATCCCAGGGATGTGTTTCCATCGGCCTGCCGCAGGTTCCATCTTGACGGGCGCAGCGGATGAAAATCCGCCAGAATGTTTCGCCCCCCATATCCTCCCTCACCACCTCCATAAGAGGGATGCCCCCTGGACCATTGAAGTCCAGGAGGGTGTCGAAAGCTCTGCCAGCCTTGTGCCAACTGGCGTATTCAGAATAATCATGATGGAAATCCAGAGGCCGCCAGGCTTCGCTTAAACGCCCCAGGAAATCATACCCGCTCTCTTCCTGAACCCGACGGCGGAGTTCGTTGAAGGAGTCTGCCACTGCATCGCTTAATTTGGGCACATATGTATCCACATCGGGCAGAGCTTCCAGCCGGTGTTTTTCACGGCCAGGGGGGACCCTCCGGGTCTCCAACGATTCCTTTGATACCTTAGCACCTTTAAGCTCAATCCCTTCGGCAAATGCCAGTTTTTTCCCGAGGAAAGCCGGTCCCAGCCAAACCTCAGGTGGTTTGACCTCATTACCTTTGCTCCCGGCCATAATCCTGTCCCCATCATAGCGGCGGGACACGAAGGCCAAACGGCCATCGGGCAACCACACGGGGGCTTCGTCCCTCGTCAGCCAGGTGATGCGATGAGCTCTGCCTCCTTGAGCGGGGGGCTCTTCCACCTCCAGCACCCAGACTTCCCGGCGCTCGTAGCTCTCTCTCACATAGGCTATACGCTTGCCGTCAGGAGACCAGACGGGGCTATCCTCATCGGTAATCTCCTCGGTCAACTGCGCCACTTCTCCGGTTTCCACATCCAGGATGAAGATGTCTTTATCCCCGTAGCGCCAGGAGGAGAAGGCAATGTAGCGCCCATCGGGTGACCAAGCGGGGTCACAATCTCCCGCTGGGTCATCGGCGGTGAGGTTCCGGGGTTCTGTGCCATCGGCTTTCATAACCCATATATCCAGGTCCCCAGCCCGGTAGGACTCGAAGGCTATGTAACGCCCATCCGGTGACCAGGCGGGAGCGCCGTCAAAACTCTGGTCGTGGGTAAGTCGAGCAAGCTTCCCTGCCTCATCGAGCACGTAGATTTCCCAATTTCCATCCCGTCGGGAGGAGAAAGCCAGCTTGTGACCATCGGGGGAAAAAGCTGGTTCGAGGTCTTCGGCAGGATGGGAGGTCAGGCGAAATGCGTGAGTCCCCCCGGGAGCAAGGGCATATATGTCCCAGTTGCCATCCACGAAGGCGGAGAAAGCTATGAATCCGATGGTAGGAGGGGGCAATGGGGCAAAATTGTGCGCCCTTCCGACGGCGGGAGTAAGGGCGGCGCTTATGGTTAGGCAGGCGGCAATGGCCGCCAGAAGTAGGCGGTGCATTGAAGTTTCGGACACCGTTCTGCTCCTCGGGAGGAGGTCTAGCCACCTTATATCATACCTGGTTTGAGCGAATTAAGCAACCCCTGAGAGGTCTGTAGCGGCATAGAGGCTGATGGGCTTTGGCCTCGGTTTGCCAACAATCTTAAAAGTTGGTATAATTAGCCCAGTTTGCTACAAATTGCTCAAATAAGGGGGAGGTCTGGGAAGTGCCTGGAAGGGAGTCCTCAATTATGGCTCTGTGGTTGAAGGATTTCTCGATTACGGAGGAGGATGTCGAATACCTTTACGAATTCATCCTGGATAACGAACGCCCCCTTACTTCCGATGAGCTGGCCTTGGCCCTGATAGAGAAGCGGTATCGGGAGGAGGAGCAAAGGCTGAAATCCCTTCTGGCCGAAGGGCGTATCTATAAGCCGGCGAGGGCTTACGAGGTGGGACAGAAGCTTTTCTTCCCAGCTTTTAATTTTGCCCCAGGCACAGTAGTAGGCGTAAGACCCGGCTACAACCCCGAATACGGCTCTTTTCAGGTAATCCAGGTGCGTTTTGACGGGGAGGACGAAGTACGGGAATTCGCCTCTCAATTGCCGGTTCCCCATAAGCTCGATAAGGAAAGCCCCGAAGAATGGCTCAAGAAGGCAGGCACCAGCCCCACTCAAATCCTTGAGCGTTTTGGCGAAGTTATCAAGCAAAAGTTATCGGAACGTTTGGCCCAAGAGGAGGAATTCGTCTCCTTCGGTGACCAATGGCTCCTGAAGGGGATGATGCCTGAGATTCACCTGGGGCACCTCAATATAGCCGAAGCTGCCATAGATATAGCTGGGCGTCCTCTCCCAACGGAAGAAATCCTCCCCTCCTTGGAACTGCCCAGCGCCCACCCCAAGAGCATCCAGCTATTTTCCCTGAACAAAGCCCTGAAAGAAGACGGGCGTTTCTCCCTCGTTGGCCCTAAAGGTTATGCGCTCTGGTACCTGCGCCGTTTGGAACCCCCCGAAGTGACTCGGGTTCCAGAGCGGCTTGTGTATTCCCCTATCCCCTATGCAAAAGAGGTGCTGGATGAGGAGTTGATAGCAGTGATACGGGGGATAGACGACGAAGCCACAGAGGAGGAATTCCTTGATTCAGCGCCGGTGCCTGGGGATTCCGTCACCATAGCCTTGCCTTACCATCACCGTCGGTCTGGCACCCTCCCCATCGTTCCCAAGACGGCTTTCCTCTTCCCTGAGGGAGAGGCGGATTACACGATGATAACCTTCGTGGATGCCGTAAAAGGGGAACGGTTCTACGGCTGGGCGGTGCACTCGGCACGTTATGTCACAGGCCTGGCCAAGTGGTATGATGAAATTGGCGCTCCCGTAGGAGCTTACCTAACTTTGGAGCGTGGCAAAGCCCCTCTGGAGGTGATTATCAAATATACCCCCCGGCGCATCAAGAAAGAGTGGGTGAAAGCTGCCAAGGCCCAAAATGACCGCCTCGTCTTTGAAATGCAATTGAGACCGGTGGGCTGCGATTACGATGACCTAATGATGGTGGCCGAGGAGAAGAGCGAGAAGATAGATGCCCTCTGGAAGAAGACGGAGGAAAGCGGCAAGACCCTGTACGAACTGCTGTTACAGATTTTTCCGGAACTGGCGAAATTAAGCCCTCAGGGCACCGTCCACTCCCGAACCATCTACACAGCCATAAACCTGGTGAAGCGCTGTCCCCCAGCCCCCATCCTTGCTGAACTGAAGGCTAGGGAGTGCTTCACCTACGTGGGTAATGGGTACTGGGTATTTGATGAAAGCAAAGTTTAAAGGAATGCCTCCAAAACAAGGTCCTTTAAGGAAAGCCCTTTCTTCGAGGGCGGCTTTGCCGCCGTCGAAGCACCTCTGTAATAAGGAATCGAGGTGGTGGTGATGAAGGGGTTATTCAAGGTGAATGTGGACACTAAACTGCACATTGATATGGAGTGGTGGGAGAAGCAGAACAAGGACTTCCACTT
>DRAO01000017.1 GCA_011041825.1 Chloroflexota bacterium | reverse complement strand
GAGGCGGATTTAAGCATCCGCCTCCACCCTTTTCTGGTTAAAAAGTTTCGCTCTTGTTTACAAGATTGCGCAAAAAGGGGGATATTTCTTCGACGGCAGCGAAGCTGCCGTCGAAGAAATATCCCCCTTTTTGCGCAATCTTGTAAACAAGAGCGAAACTTTTTAACCAGAAAAGGGTGGAGGCGGATGCTTAAATCCGCCTCCACCCGAAGGGCGACCCACCTCTTAGCCTTCCAAGTCTTTCAGGATGCGTACCGCCAGGCGAGCCGCCTGCCTGGCCTTGTCCTTTGCCCCTGGGATAGCGGCAGTAATCTTGGCGCCCTTCTCGGCAATCTTGCCAGCGTCCTTCCAGGTGTACTTGCCCATCGCTGCGGCGACGGCGGCGGGAACGACCACGTTGATGGTGCAGCAGCCGATGTACATAATCTCCTGGATCACCGCCGAGGCCACGGTAATGGGCAGGGAGAGCTCCTTCTTCTTGTTCAGCACGGCATCGGGGATGACCTTGTGGCAGAGGCTCGTGAGGACGAACTTCTGCCCGTCAACGGTGACCTCGGCGTCCACATCGGCGTCGAAGCCCCAGTAGGTCTTGGCGAAGGGATGGTCACGGCGGGCTCCACCGGCGATCTTCGTGAACTTAATCTTGATGTCCTTGCCGAAGAAGGCGCTGAGCAGCTTGGAGGCATTTTCTTCCACCTTGGCCTGGCGCTCCTTGTCGAGTTCGTAGCAGATTTCGTCCAGGCTCTTGCCGGCCTTGAGCCCCTCATAGGCGTACTTGGCCCGCCTGTAGATGGCGTTGGCCCGGATGCCATCGGTGGCCTTGATGATGGTCTCGGTGACCGGCCCCCTGCGGATCTGCTCGGCCTTGCGGGCGACGGTGTTGGTGGAGAAGGCGGCGATCTCAGGGTCAATCCACTGGGTGAGCTTCACTTCCCTGAGGGCATCGGCAGCAGCTTCCACATCACCGCCGTTCTCGATGAGCAGGTTCATAGCGATGACCCCGTCGGCCACCAGGTGAGCAAGCGGAGGGTTAACCGGCCCGCCACCGAAGCCAGCGCCGATCATCGGGGCTTCCATAAAGGCGGCCAGTATCTCGTTCAGGGTCATCATCCCCACCACGGTGGGGGCACCCACGTCCTTGAGGATCATCCCCAGGTCGCCGACGAGCTGGGCGGTGTCGTACTCCTTGCCTGTGCCCCTCAGGTGGAGCTTCTCCGGGAGCCCAGCGGCCTGAGCTGCCCCCTTACCAGCCAGGTAGCAGGTGCCCTGGACGAAGAACTCGCCGTATTCCTGGCCGATCATCCCATCGGGGTTGACCAGCTCCAGCACGGCGGCAGCGGCGATGATGGCGCACTGAATGGGGCTGGGGGTGATGCCGACGCCTCGGTAGGCCTTCATCATTGCGTCCACGGCGATCTTGGCGCCCTTCAGGCACAGGTCGGCGTATACCATATCCTCACCGAGGACGCTGTGGCCCATCGGGGCTCCACCGGCGACGAAGGCGGGCACATCGGCACCGTCAATCCGCACCAGTTCCCCTTTCTCCATCGCATCGTAGAGGGCTTTGACAGCGGCGAAGCCAGAGACTTTGTTGGTGAGCTTGGAGGTGGGGATGGCTGCCACGCCAGCACGGTCGGCCCCGGCTTTGATCCTGGCCATTGCGCCTAGTTTCCGGTTGCCTGCTGGGACACCTGCACGGGATGCCGTGCCCGCTATGTTGAGGAGTGCGGCGACGATAAGGGCGGCGTTGGCGGGGGTTGCACCAGCCTCCAAGGCTGCTTCGATGCCCACATCCATTACGTGGTCCAGGGGGAGTTCCTGGAGGTTCTCATCGCTCAGGGCAATGCTTCGACCGAGGAGGATTTCCTTGGTCATAGCGTTGGCAGCACAGAGCGTCGCCAGGTTGAGCATCCCGTGCCCCTTCGTGAGGGCCTCAATCCGGTCGCTGGTGGTGTACTCCACGTTGGAGGTCACGGCCATTATCGCAGCATAAATTTCCTTCTCCATCTTTCACCTCCCCTTCAGAGGATTTAACGATAGCTTCAAGCTACCGTCTCAGAGGCTCTAGCTACCTCGCTTTCGCCCTGAATCTGGTGTTCAGGGCGATTAAAAGCGCTGATGCTCCGCCAACACAAGGTTGGCGGTATCCTGATACCCCCGCCCTTGTGGCGGGGTAGCATCAGAAAGCTTTAGAACCCAGCACCTCGTGTGCTGGGGCGCAGAAGCTCGTGCTCTGAGAAAAGCGCCGACTTGTTTGGCAGAAAAAGTGTCAGGTGGCTAGCTCTCACCTCCTTTCTCAACCTCCTGTCTCATCGTATCAGCCTCCTTCAAGAGGCGATGCCAGCATTCATCACGGCTTTCACCCTGGGCCAGCACAGTGCATATCGGATGCCCGGCTCCTATCCTTTCGCCAGGAAAGGGGATGTCCCTCCTCCCCTTTTCCCTCCATCCCGCCGTTTCGGGAATCACCACATCCTCCCTGGCGTAAACGATGCCCTTGCCGTAGAAGCCGGGCCGATGGATGCTCTCCCGCAACGAGAAAGAAGGCAACTCGCCTTCGAGAGAACGGATGTGCAGGTCGAACACATTTACGCCGTAGGCCCGCTCCACAAGCTCCATCGAAGCCGTGTAGCGGGGGTTGACCTCAACCAGGTAGGGGTTAAGGTCTCCCCCTCTCCTGGCAAGCACGAAGTCAAAGCCATTAGCCCCCCGAAGCCCGAAGCGGCGGGTGAGCTTGAGGGCGATGTCCTCTAACGCATCTAAGAGGGCATCCATCTCCTCAGGCGATAGCTCAAGGGGGAGGATGTTCCCGCACCAGGTAAACCCCCTGGCCCCCAGCTCCTCCCGCCCGATGAGCTGTTCGGTTACGCCCAAGAGCACGCAGTTCTGCCCATCGGCCACAAAGGCTGCCGAAGCAGGGATGCCCTCGATGTGCTCCTGGATAAGGTGGTTCTTGTCCAAAGGTTTGCCCTGCCAGAAGGAGATGCCGTGCCCGCCGCCGCTCCGCACGGGCTTGCGCAACCAATGCCCCTCCCCAGGCAAGGGCTCACCGCTGAAGAAAGTGACAGGGAAGGGAACCCCGGCTTCTCGGCAGAAGGAACGCAGCGTCGCCCAATGGCGCACCTGCCGTAAAGTCCGGGGGGTGTTCCCCAACAAAACACACCCCTGGGCCAATTCCTCCACCACATCGGGGTGGTTCTCCAGGTTGGATATGTAAACGACGGCCTCGAAATCGAGCTGGCGGCTGGCTTCAAGCAGGGCCTGGGCGCTGAAACCCAGGTGGAAGTCCCGCATCAGCGAGTAGTTCTCCACCAGCTCCTTCTGGTCGCTGTCGCCGAAGTAATCGAGGGTGAGGACCTCGTAACCACCCCTGACGGCGGATTCGGCGATGGCCCTGGTGCTGAGGCCGAGGATCAGAATCCTCACTCGTATCCCTTGGCTATTTCGTAAATCTCCTCGATGTCGAGCACGAGGTCGTTGGCTTCAAAGAGCTTCGCCACGCACCCCCGATGTACCTTCATCTTCAGGCCGCCGATGCCCAAAGCTCCAAAGATAATCTTGCCCTCTTTCTCCTTGCCGTTCCAATGGGGTTTGATGCCCTCAATTCCGGTGGGGGGAACGGCGTTCACATCGGCCAACACCTTGAGGGTGGGGTTGGCCTTCCAGATGCTTTCCTTGACCAGCATCACCCCGGGGGCGCCGGTGGTCATCAGAATCTCCGCCCCTTCGAGGACGGCTTTGGCCGCCTCGTCGTCGGCAACCTGGTGGGGGATGACAGCAAGGTTGAAGCGGGATTTGATGAGCTCACAGGTGGCCTTTGCCCTTTCGAGCTTGCGGGAGGTGAGGTGAACCTCAGCCCCCTCTTTGGCCAGCAGGGTGCAAACCCTCATCCCCACAGGCCCCGTCCCGGCGAAGACCACCGCCTTCTTGCCTTTCACATCTATGGCGCTGGTGATCTTCCTCACCGCAGCGGCAGCGGT
>DRAO01000111.1 GCA_011041825.1 Chloroflexota bacterium | reverse complement strand
ATATTGAGAAACCCAACGGGACGGACAGCCTGGGCCAGGGCTAAAAGCCCCGGCCTGAGCAGTGAAAGCCCGCCAAAGGCGGGCTTGCCAGGGCGCTTCCAGCGCCCTTTCTCTGCTCAGCCGAGAGCTTTGAGCTCCCGGCCCTCTCCGTTGGCCTCTATGTTAATATGAGCGCCTCCTCTTTCGCCCCCTCCTGAGGCAATATCCTCAACCACGGTTAAATGAAGTGCTGCCCCAGGTTCAGGGCTTCAAGAAAAGCGCCGGATTATTCGGTAGGAAAAGCGTCAAATAGCTAGCTATTGCTTCGTTTCTCCTCATAATCACGCTTTGGAAAACCGCCCTTGGGCCGTTTAACAGCCCAGGGGCTTATCCTCGAACCAATGTGAAGGGTTAGAGTCTAAACAACCGTTGACTGCTTAGGAGAAAGCCGCCAGACCTGCCCGTAGAGATGAGCGCCAACCAGGTAAGCCCAGAAGCTGGTGAAAGCCACACCTACGGCGCACAGGATCACTCCAAAGCTGGCTATGAAGTTGGCGACGAACCAGAGTACCAGGGCTATGAGGTAATTGCCGATGTTGGTGGAAATGAAGTTGAAGATTTCACCAAAGCGGAACATAGCCCCGAACTCGCCACTCAATGCGTAGAAAATCATCACCCCAGGGGTCCAGATTGCCAAGGCAAGGCTGTAAAGGCCTGCCAGAAATAGAGAGCAAAGGATACAGAAACTCGCTATGTTAGAGAGAGCTCCTTCCCCTTGTTTGGCCCCTGTCATTGCTCCAAGGGCAGTCACAGCTATGAATAGCACAATGATGGGAAGGGCGTAAATCAGAACACCAATGGCAAACATCAGTCCCTTCATAAAGTAGCCACCCCAGTCATCCCACTCAGGCAAGGGCCTCTCTTGACCTTCAGCGACATTCCTAAAGACTTGAAGGGCATAACCGATGGAAATGAGGTTAGCTATGGGAATAAGCATTAGAACGCCGCCTATAAGGATTTTGACCAGCCAATTTTCATCTTCAAACACGTAAGTAAACGCCTTCCCTATATCCATAAATGACCTCCTACAAAGTTCGAGTTTAATACTTTCCCATAATTGTGCCACATATACCCGTAAAAGTCAACCTTTGCGTAGTGGGGGATGTAGAAAGAGCGCCATCCCTGTTTTGCTCGACGAGCCCCTTCACCCAAGCGATTTAAAGCACTCTTTGAAGGTATTTTCCTTGCACGGCAGCGAAGCCACCGTGCAAGGAAAAAGCTCCTCTTTTCTTCTCCCAAGGCAGGTTTATAACCCCAGAGTCTTTTCAACGCCCTTACGTACTGCGTAAGGTGAACTCCCACGCACACCAGTATTCAGGCGGGTGGGGGTCAGGAGGACAAGCGATGCAACGGGTTTCTATGCGAGGGTCTATGGTACGGGCGAAGACCGAGTATTCCACGATGCCCACAGGCTTACAGGGGAAGTCTGGCAGGCCCTTGCGTTTGCGGGCGCTTTGCACCCGGCACTCGTTCATCCGAAATATGAAGGTGTGCTCATCCACTTCGATGATTTCCTGGCGGTTAATGTAAGCATAAAGGCGATATTGGAGGGCTTTCTTAAGGGCCTCAAGCCCCCCGCCTGGTTCAATCCCCAACCGCTTCATAATCCGCCGGGCCTCGATGGCCGAAAATTGCTCCCAAGCCTTGGCATCCAAGCGGATGGCCGTATCCATATCAAAGGCTTCTTCCACGGCGAGGAACCAGAGCCCGTCGTGAGCCAGCCAGTTTTTGGCCGCATCTTCCAGAAAGCCGATGAGTTCTTCCTTGGAATGCCGCATCAGGCGTTCCCGGTGGTCCATTTCTTCCTCCTTGTAGTATGGAATTCCAGAATGAAAAAGCCCGGGGCTTTTGGGGAAGCATTTTCCAAAAGCCCCTCGTTATTGGGGCCCGCCTCCCAAGTAAGCGATTACATCTTGTATCCTATCTTCCTCAGGAATTCCTTTCGCTCTTTGATGTCCTCCTCGGTCTCAATCCCCCGGCTCTTGAGACCATCCACAACGCCCAAGATGCCTCGGCCTTGCTCGGTTTCGGCGATGATGACCTCAACGTCATTGGCGGTGGCGCAGAAGATACGGCACACTTCAGGCACATTCTTGACGGTGTTCAGGACATTGATAGGGTAGAAGCCTGGGGCCAGACAGATGATGAAGCTGTGTCCGGCAGAGAGGGCCAGGGCATTCTTCTGGGCTAGCTTTATCATTTCCTCATCGGTGCCTGCATAGCGCACCAAGGCAGGGCCAGAAGATTCGCAGAAAGCCAGGCCGAACTTGATGCCAGGCACGGCGGTGACCAGGGCTTCGTAGATGTCTTCCACCGTCTTTATGAAATGGCTCATACCCAGGATGATGTTTACCTCAGCGGGCTTTTCTATCTTTACTATCTTGAGCTCCATAACTCACCTCCCCAAAAATGGGATTTTGTCCCAAAAAGAAAGGTGTTGGAAAAAGGCCATTCCCATTCTGTTCAATGGGGTTAACCCCAGAGTTTTTCAAGGTTCTCCCGCCGCCGAGGGAATTGCTTTCCCTTGCCCTCAGAGATAATCGTCTTCCTCCGTTCCCCATAGCAGTGCCCTCGTGTCCTCGGTAGGAGCCTTCCTCTCGGCATTCAGGGAAGCGTAGAACTCCGGTGTGCCGTATTCACGCACTTTCACCACCATCGGCATTGGCACGGCGTGGCCGAAGACAAGGGCCTGCTGGCGGGTGTCCAGCCGGGCCAGCACATCCCGCAGTGCCCCTGCACCGGATACCCCGCTAAGGACGGCTCTCACATCGGCTTCGTTATCCAGAAGGCAGGTGATGCGGGTGGCAATCTGGCTCATCACTTCATCGTCAATCCCGCTAGGGCGCTGATCCACCACCAGCAGGGTCACGTTATACTTGCGCATCTCACGGGCTATGACGCCGAAAATAGTCTGGCGGGCAACGGTGGGGTCGAGGAATTTGTGGGCTTCTTCAATGACAATGATGAGCTGAGGCGGCTCCTCCCCAAGGCCACCCTCAGCAGCTTCTTTACGTCTGACGTATTCCTCGTGGATGCGGCGGGTGAGGTAATTGGCAACCAGGATGTAGGCCTCGAGCGAACGGCCATAACGTCCGAACTCCAAGACCACGCTCTTCCTGCTCAGCAGATGCTCCAGAATCTGCTTGGCCGAATCTTCCTTCACCTCCGGGCGCAGGAAGGGAAACCGGGTCAGGAAGTAGAGCTTCCGATAAAGGGCGCTTAGAGTGCCCGGATGCTGGTTGTATTCCTCGACGAGGAAGCTTATGTCGTCCTTATCAAACTTCAAGAAGCGCTCCAGCCATTTTCTTTTCCACACGCTATGGAGGGTGTAAGCAGCGTTTATGCCTGCCTCCGAAATGCCCAGCAGGTTCTGAAGGGTTACCAGGTCGTCGGGTTCGAGGGCCGAGAAGGGTATTTGGACAGCCGAGTCATACTTGATCTGCCGCCTCTGAGCCGATTCAGGGTCCAAGGTGAAGATAGCCACCTGTTCCCCAAAGAGTTGCCGGAGCCCCTTAACCCGCTTGCCCCTCTCACCCTCGGCTTCCCAGCCGTATTCGTTGTGCATATCGAACACCAAACAGGTGGCGACATCCTCCCGGAGGAGGCCGCTGAGGAGGAGGCGGGTGAGAAAGGTCTTGCCCGTGCCGGATTTCCCGAAGACGCCGCTGGAGCGCTCAGCCAGCTTCTCCATGTCCACCACCATCCTTATGCCTTCCATATCCAGCGGCTCACCGATGTAGAAATAATGCTTGCCTGGCTCCCCCTCCCGCCCGAAAACCCTTTCCACGTCCTCCTGGGAGGCGTTGTAAACGGGGGCGAAGTGCGCCGGGATGGTTTTGGCAGGCTTGGGCTCGGAAAGGCCCTCCTCCAGCACCAGTTGCACCGAGACGTTGATCTTGCCGAAGGCCCCTGTCCCCGAAATCACTTGGGCGATGAAGGGGT
>DRAO01000092.1 GCA_011041825.1 Chloroflexota bacterium | reverse complement strand
TGCGGAAAGGGCCCTCAATGACCATTCCGAATCCCCCACCAGCCCTCGCCAGAGGTGGAGCAGGGAATAATAGAGGGGCGGGTGTTCATACAAATGGGTGAAGCTGTAAGAGAGGATTCCGCTCAGGGGTAAGCGGGAGATAACTTCGCTGGCCGCTTCATCTGCCCAGAATTCAGGCTTCCCAAGCCGGTAGAACCGCAGGAAAAAGCCTATCCACAGGCAGAGGAAGGGGAAGACACCCTGAGGGAATTTATCCGTCAAATTTTGTCCTGCAAACCGCTGTTTAAGCAAGCGCACAGACCTCTCAATGCCTGTAAGCCTCATCCCTTTATCTCCACCTGGCCTATAACCAAGTAGTCCTGTCCATCGGTGAAATTCTCTCGTGCCATATTGCGGGAGTCATAAACCACCAGGATAAGCTGATAGAGACCGGGGGAAATGTCCGCTGGCAGGCAGAACGCAGTTTTATCCTCGATAAGCCTCTCGTTTCCCCATCCTCCTGGCTTGGTGAAGAGGGTTAAAGGATGGTCGAGTTGAGCTGCGAGCTGCCCCCCTCCATCAAGGAGCTGATAGGAGACGTTCCAAATCCCCTGTTCCCTGGATTTTATCCTCCACTTCAAATCTACATCAAGGCATTCCCCTGGACGGATGGGCAAATCCGATGCCCGGATTGAAAATGAGAGAAGTTCCAGGTTTGGTGTCTCCCTTTCCTCCTCCCCCAACACCAGCACCTTATCACCGCCCCTATCAAACCTCGCCACCCGCACCGTCTGTCCGGTCCAGGTGGAACCCGCATAATACAACCACTGGGCCAGGGCTATCTCCACAGGGCGGTCCGGGCTGGTTTCGGGGAGCCCTTCCATCACCACCCACACCCTCTTGGCATCTCCCACCAGCTGGCGCAGGCGCCCTTCCCAACCAGGCTGGCCATCTATGAATTGCTCCTTTATGACCACGATGTGGGGAGGGCATAAACCCTTGCAGTAGTTCAGCATTGCCACACGGGGGATATAAGCCCAGGGGGGCTCGCCCCACATATAGATGACCAGCTTATCCCCGGGTTTCCCCTCTTCCCGCAACATCTGAGCCGCCTCTGCAAAACCCTGATTCCCCCCATAGTCCTCATCAAGATACGATAAATGCAGCGTAGCAGCCACCAGGAACACGGACAACAGAGCTACCCCACCCACATAAATGCTCCAGCGGGCAAAGCGTCCCCCGGTAGTCCTTATCAGGAACCAGGCAGCCAGGCCCACCAGCACCGAAAGGCTCAGGAGCAGGGGCCAGCGGACCCCGCTGGAGGTGGCCCAGGCCACTTCGGCATCGGTTATCTTGAGGAAACGCCAGTGGTTGAGAGGCGGGGAAGTATGCCAGTTCCAGGTGAACTCCACATCGGTTATGCCCGAACGGAAGGCGACCTGATAAAAGGGATATGCTACCAGGGTTTGCATCCCTGCCAAGGCCACGCTTACCACCAGCAATATCCCCAGCACAATCTTGAAAGCACGCCTGCCACCATAAAGTCGGAGGGTTTCAGCTAATGGCAGGGTGAACATCGGCAGGATGGGGTTCACCTGCCTGGGGCCCCAGTTCCAGGTGCCCCACCAGAGGGGTTGGCGGGTGCAGCCCAGGATGTAAACCCAAGCTGCCCCCACGAGGAGGAGAGCTTCCCAAAAGTGCTTGCGGAAGAAACCGGGAATGCCAGGTATGGTCAGGAGCAACACGGGGCTGAAGAGGAAAAGCCCCCAGCCCGGGCTGAAGAGAAGCCCCATAAGCCCCTTAAAGCTGGGTATTGCCTCCCCAAGGTGACGGGGGAAGGGCACATAAGCTCTAACCGGAAACCAGAAAATCAACCCCACAATTACAGCGAAAGCCAGCCCTACACCCAGCTTGTGCCTTGCCTGCAACGGAAGCCACCATTCCCAGAAAAGCTTTGGCTCTTTGCGGGCGTAGAGAGAGTAAGCGAAGTAAGCTACGTATAGGAAGAGGAGGAAAGAGGCGCTTTGCTTGGTGAAGGCAGCACCGGTGAAGGCGAGGAGACTCCCCACCACATACCACCAACCGCCCTTCACCCGGTACCTTAAGAGGAGCCAGGCCGCCACCATAAGCCACATAGCAGTGGTAGGTTCCCGGAGCAAGTACCCGCTGTAGGGCCAAGCCAGGGTGGCGGCGCCATAGACCAGAGCGGTAACCGCCGCTTCTGGAACCCCATAGCCCAGCTCTCCCAGCACCAGGACCATAATCCCCCCGGCCAGGGCGGTGGTTGCGGAATTAAGCAGGGTCAGGGTCTGATAGGTGCCGAAAGTGCCCACCACCCGGCTGAGGAGCAAAAGGGGGATGCCAAGGGCATAGAAGCTGGCGTACTGGAGGGGGATGGTGTGAAGGCCCTCCCTCAGCGCCCTCGTCATCTCATCAATGAACAGCCACTCATCGGTGGAATGCGATGTGCCCCGGTAGCTCCATACGTAAAGGGCAAACAAGAACAGGGTTACGGCTAAGGCTGTACGCCGGAACTTCTGCCCCCTTGTCATCCTCCCTCCCTGAAGAAAGGTTTCTGCTCCTGTTTACAGAGCTATGCAAAAGGAGTTGGTCTCACCCAGTAACAGTATCTGTTTATAGCATCAAAACCCCTTTAGGTCAAGCAGCACCTATCTGGAGGGTGTTGAGAAATTGCCATTCTCAATTTTATTTGATGAGCATCCTTTGCCCGAGGCAGGTTGAAAAGGCCTTTTGAAGGTGTTTCCTTGCCCGGCTTCCGGGGCAAGTTTAACCCTGGGGGTTTTCAACACCTCACCTATCTCTGAAACTCAAAGGTCCAGGTGTTGCCCAATATGTTGCCATTTTGGTCGAGAACGTCCAGATTCCTCAATTCTGGCTCAAGCCGGTACATCCCTATCACCAGCCCCTCTGGGCTGGAGGGCATCTTCTCAGGGATTGGCATCAGGTGCCGGTCAGGGATGATTTCCCCAGGCTCCCAACGGGTGGTGGGGGAGAAGCTCTCTGCGGGAGGGCCATCGTGCTGGGAGATGCGCTTGCCGTCGGGGCCAATCAGGTGCACGAAAGCGGTGAGGTTTTCATCGAGGGGCTCCAGGGCCATCCAGTACAGGGTCACCTCCATCACACCCCCTGGCCGGAGGATCTCGGGCTTTGCCGTGCACCCTAAAAAAGCAATCCGGTTTTCGAGGAAAACCCACGCTTTCCGGGGTTGAGCGCAGGTGGGACTGCGGAGGTTCTCCCACCCCCACAGGCTCAGCCAGAACCCCAAGGTTATGACGATGACCAGCAGCGCCCGCCAGCGGCGTTCCTTTAACAGGGCAAGCAATACCATCAAGGCTCCCACCAGAGCTATGCCTCCTCCCCATCGGCGGGATGGCGTGTCGCCAAACCATATCCGCACTTGATGCCGCCCAGCAGGGATGGGGACGGTCACCAGCCCCAGTTGGGGGGATGGTTCCACCCTCACCGGTTTGCCATCCACTGTGGCCTGCCAGCCAGGGAACCAGAACTGGTGCCAGCGGATGTAGGTGTCCTCAGGGGTTTCCACGATGAGTTGATGCTCCAACGGGCATTGTTGCTGTAATTCCACCAGGGACGGCCTCAGGTAGGGCTCCTTCCAGGGGGATGGCCCTTCCCTGGGAAGCCAGAACTCCTCCCGGGGTATTTTCACCGTAGCGGGCAGGTACTCCAGCAGCCAGGGGCCACCCCACAGCCTGGCCCAGAGGGCGGTTTGATAATCGTACTGGGCCATCGAATGGAAGCTCACATCTTCCTCCCGCACCACTGGCTCCCCTGTCTCCGGCCAGGTCAGTGGTTCCAAATGCAAGCCCAGCATCCCGGTAGCCGCCCACCCAATGACGAAAACGGCCAAAAGCCCGGCCATAGCCCTTCCCTTTGAAGCCTTTCCCAGGGGATGAAAGAGAAGGAGGGGCAATGGAGCCACTGTCAGGGAACCGAAGACCCCGGCCATCGCTTGAAATCGCCAGGGGAATTGAAGGTAAATGAG
>DRAO01000028.1 GCA_011041825.1 Chloroflexota bacterium | reverse complement strand
CCCTATTAGCTTTGAGTACCTGTACTACCACGGTATGCCCCTGAACAGGGATACGCTCAAACGCCAGGACCGGGATGACCCGACCTTCAGCCAGCAGGAGCAGTGGGAGCGCTTCTGCCAGGCCGGACAGGAAGCGGAAGGAGCAGGCGTCTGGGGGGCGTTCGTAGGCGAGCAACTGGCAGCGTATATGGTGACCTTCATTATCCACGGCTGCAGCAACATACTCTATCAGATGTCCCGCACGGATTTGCTGAACTCCCGTGCCAACAACGCCCTGGCCTTCGTAGCTACACGGGAGATGCTCTCTTCGCCGGACATCCGATGCGTCTCCTATGGGCAGGAATCCATCCGTGCCCTGCCGGGGCTGGACGAATATAAGCTCAGGTTGGGTTACGAAAGATGGCCTATGCGGCATGTGGTGGTTCTGCATCCGCTGTTCAAGCCTTTCCTGCTGGGATGGGCAGGTGAAGCAGTGTTGAGGAACTTGCGCCGCTTCTTCCCTGGCCGGGACGTGCTGAAGCTGATTACAGGCGTTGTGGACATCGCCAGACAATCGCAGGCTTCTGGTTAGGTGCCGAGGTGTCAAGGTGCCAGGTGATAGGGTGCCGAGGTGCCAAGAGGCAGAGGAGCCAGGTGATGGGGTGCCGGGATGTTGCGGAAGCAAAGCCCCCATACGAAAAAACGCCTTCTTTGATATGGAGCAGGAGCTATGCTTAAAAGGATTTTCGACATTTTAATCGCTTCCATAGGGCTGATTGCTTTCAGCCCTCTTATGCTCATCATCGCCATCCTCATCAAGCTGGATTCGCCCGGTCCCATCTTCTACCGGGCACCACGGGTGGGCAAGAACGGTAAACCCTTCCGGATGTTCAAATTCCGCACTATGGTGGCTAATGCCGAGAAAATCGGCCCGCCCATCACCGTCGGCGATGACCCTCGGATCACCCGGATAGGTGCCCGCCTGCGTAGCAGTCGCCTGGATGAACTCCCCCAGCTAATTAACGTGCTCTGTGGTGAGATGAGTATGGTTGGCCCCAGGCCGGAGACTCCTTACTTCGTGGAAAAGTTCTCCCCGGAGCAGAGGGAAGTCCTCAAGGTTAAGCCCGGTATGACCGGCCTTGCCCAGATCACCTTCCGGCATGAGGAGGAAATCCTCTCCAATCCGGGAGCCCTGGACGAAGAGTATATGAACGTCATCCTCCCGCCCAAGCTGGCGCTGGATTTGGAATACATCAAGCATCAATCCCTCCTCCTGGATGTGAAGACCCTGTTTCAGACAGCATGGGTGTTGCTTATGGACCGGTTATGAAGGAGTGCAGGGGCTGTAGGAGTAACTGGCTGGTCGCCTCTACTATGCTGAAACAACCGTACAGGAAATAACCCTTTGAAAGGAGAATGTTAGATGAGGTCTTCAAAAAAGACACCCGTATGGGTGCCACTGAGTATCCTCTCAGTGCTCATCATCGTGGCAATCATCGTAAGTCCCTTCCAACCTGCCTTCGCTCAAGCCGCAGAAGGCTGCTGGTACGTTAAAGCGAATGTGCCCACAGCCCGGAGGGCCTTGGCTGCTGTCGAACTGAACGGCAAAATCTACGTCATCGGAGGGCGGGACGACCAGCGCCACGAATTCGAGCGCTACGACGTTATGGAGCGGTATGACCCCGCCACCGATACCTGGATTACCCTCGCTCCGATGCCCACCAAACGAGCCTGGCTGGTGGCAGCAGCCGTCAACGGCAAAATCTACGCTATCGGCGGCTCTAGCGCCGCCAGCAAGCTGGCTACTGTGGAAGAATACGACCCGACCACCGACACTTGGGCTACCAAAACCTCTATGCCAACTCCCAGAGACGATGCCGTCGTGGGGGTGGTGAACGGCAAAATCTACGTGATCGGCGGGTGGAACATGGTAGCCCTCAATGTGGTGGAGGAATACGACCCCGCTACCGATACCTGGACTACCAAAACCCCTATGCCAGCGCCCCTGGCTATGGCCAGCAGCGCCGTGGTTAACGGCAAGATATACGTCATCGGCGGGCTCAACGGCGTCTCGGTCCAGCGCAAGGTCTACGAATACGACCCTGCTACGGATACCTGGGCCACTCGCACTGATATGCCGACGGCAAGGAGCCGCCTGACTGCCGGGGTAGTCGGCGATAAAATCTACGTCATCGGCGGGTACAACCACAGTGCCGGATGGCTCGGTACCGTGGAGCGCTACGACCCTGCCACCGATACTTGGACCACGATGAACCCTATGCCCACCAGGCGGGGCGATTTGGCCTCCGCCGTGGCTACAGACATCATCTACGTTTTCGGCGGGCGCACCAGCTCGAATGCGATCTTAGACGTTACCGAGGCGGTTGATTACGCTTGCACCGATAACCCGCCCAGCCAGCCCTTCAACCCCTATCCGGGGAACTGGTGGACAGGCCAGCCTCTGAACATCATCCTGAGCTGGATGGGGAGTGACCCTGACCCCGCCGATACTCTGAGCTACAGCGTCTACTTCGATGAGGGTATGAGCCCTCCCCTGGTCTCTGTTGACCAGATTCCCACCCTCTACGACCCACCGGGGGTGCTTTATCCGGGAACCTGGTATTCGTGGAGGATTTTGGCCAAGGACAACCATGGGGTTGTGACCTCCAGCCCTCGCTGGTCCTTCAAGACGCTGGGGCCGGATAACCACATTGATTACGGGAGCTTTGAAGCCACCCTTTACCCCTGGGAGCTTGCGGTGCCCGGTTCTGCCCAGGCATCCCGCTCCCTGGATAAAACCACCGCCGGGGAAGGCTATGGCTCGGTCAGGATCGAGGTTACCCAGCCAGGGTACTGGATGGAAACCGTCAAGTTCATCCACGAGGGCATTAACCTCGAAGAAGGGCGAAGCTATGCCCTCTTCTTCTGGGCCAAGGCTTCGGTGGACCGTCCCATTGGGATCACCCTGCGGGAATCATCTGCCCCTTGGACTATATATTACGCCACCGCCCAGGAAATTGACACTTACTGGCACAGATACAAGGTGAACTTCACCTCTGGAGCGAGTGACACCAACGCAACTTTGCAGTTCGGCCTGGGAGAATACGCCTCCACAGTGTGGCTCGACGGCATAGTCCTGCTCGGCCCCACCCTTGAGGTCAATAAGACGGCCACCCCGTCCACCCTGTCCGAACCGGGAGGCCAGGTCAACTTCACCGTCTCGGTGGTTAACCACGACATCGAGGACGTGGTCCTCACGTCTCTGGTTGATGACGTATACGGCAGCTTGAACGGCAAGGGTACCTGCGCCACGGGTATTATCATCGAGGCTAACGGTGGTGAATATACCTGCACATTCCAGGGCACTTTTGACGATGCAGGTGATTATACCAATACGGTCACGGCTACCGTGCTGGATGGCGATGGCCATCTGGCCCAGGCTTACAGCAGCGCCAGCGTGACCGTGACCGATGTGGAGCCTGGGGTCGAAGTCACCAAATCGGCCAACCCCACAAGCCTCCCGGAGCCCGGCGGAACGGTGAACTTCACCGTGGTTGTGGCCAACACCTCGGTGGAAGAGGTTACCCTAACCTCCCTTACCGATTCCGTGTACGGCGACTTGGATGGCAGGGGCACCTGCTCCACCGGTGGCACGATAGCTGCGGGAGATGAATACACCTGCTCTTTCACCGGTAGCTTCACCGAGGCCGGGACATACATTAACACCGTTACTGCCGCCGTGCAGGATAACGAGGGCAACTCCGCTCAGGATTCCGATACTGCCAGCGTGACTGTGACCGATATGGAGCCTGGGGTGGAGGTGAGCAAGGTTGCTAAGCCTGCCAGCTTGCCTGAGCCTGGCGGGGATGTCACTTTCACAGTCAGGGTGAGCAACACTGGCGTGGAGGCGGTGACGCTCACATCGCTGACGGATTCTGCCTATGGTGATCTGGACGGCAAGGGCACCTGTTCCACTGGCGGCACGATAGCGGCGGGAGCTGAATACACCTGCGCTTTCACCGATAGCT
>DRAO01000127.1 GCA_011041825.1 Chloroflexota bacterium | reverse complement strand
GTCCACATCGCTCTTCTCTCCAGCCTTCCCGGTCGCCACAGAGCCGAAAACGGCAGCCCTGGCTACGTTATGTTTTTTCAACACAGGGATGATAAGCTGCCTTATCTCATCAACGGTTCTCCTCCGCATTTTCACCTCGCACCTCAAGACAAAGCTCTATGGCTTCTCTAATATTATTCAAGGCCTCGTCCAAGGTTCCCCCCTGAGTCATACATCCTGGTATAACAGGGCACTCAGCCACATACCACCCTTCTTCATCCTGGTAAATCGTTACAGGAAACTTCTCTAAGACCATCGCCATTTCTTTTTTACCCCCGTTTCTTCAAGATCCTCGCTCAAATCCTATCGTAGATGGAATCGGTATCGAAATATCCGGCAAGAAATTGCTCTGCCGTTAGACGTAGCCATACAGCATCCTCATCCTCTGATTCAGAGATGAGGATGATAGCCCGGACCTCTTTACCACGAGGAAGGACTTTCAACAAGAGTTCTAACGACTCAAGTTCGCCTTCCTCTGTTACTTTAAGAGGAATCTCGTAAGCTTTCATTCTTTTCTCCTCCGTTTCTCCCTGATTTCACACGATAACCTTCTTTAACGGACTCGGCCCCTTCTCCCTTAAGTATTCTACCATCTCCTTCACTGTATCCGCAAATCGCTGGCCTTCGCTGGCGCTTATCCAGCGCAGCCACACACGGTCTTCGTCCAGGCCGAGTTCTTTGAGAACCTGCTTAAGGATGGCGACACGGCGGCGGGCTTTGTAGTTGCCGTTCTGGTAGTGACAATCCCCCGGATGGCATCCGGCGATGAGGACGCCGTCGGCCCCTTCCAGGAAAGCACGGAGCACGTAGATAGGGTCCAGCGCACCAGTGCACATCAGCCTTATCACCCGGATGTTGGGCGGATACTGGATACGGGACGTGCCCGCCAGATCAGCGCCGGTGTAGGCGCACCAGTTGCAGAGAAACCCAACGATGCGAGGCTCGAAGTCTTCCATAGCAGCGCCTCCAAAAGGGTATTGACCCTCCCGCAACGCCGGACCTGCGGGAGGTTTACGAAGCTCACACCTCCCTCACATCCAGCACTTCGATTACCTGGCTGCGCAGGGCGTTCACCAGCTTGTCTTTGTCAACGCCCTCGACCTTGATGGTAACCGTGCGGTTGCTGGGGTCCTCGCCCAGGAAGGTGCCCAGGGCGATGATGTTACCCCCCAACTCGGCGATGGTGCCAGTGATGGAAGCCAGCACGCCTTTCTGCTCAGGCACCAGGATTGTGAGCCGCACGCCTCGCTCCCTCGCCCCTAAGAGCTCCAAGAACACCTTGAAGATGTCGGTTTCAGTGATAATCCCCACCAGCTTATCCCCCCGCATCACCGGCAGGCCGCCGATCTTGTTATCCACCATAATCCGGGCGGCTTCTTCGAGCGGGGTGTATTCGGTGACGGTGATCACGTCCCTGGTCATCACCTCGCCCACGGTGAGCTTGGAGAGCAGGTATTGCAGCTCGTACACGTTGAGCTCCTTAGCCGAGGAAGGCGAAGCGTAGAGCAAATCCTTCTCCGAAACGATGCCCACCAGCTTGCCGTTCTCATCCACCACCGGAAGCCGACGGACCTTCTCCCGGCGCATAATGTTCAAAGCCTCGTGAACGGTTACATCCGGCGTAACCGTTATGGGATGATGGCTCATCCTCTCGTGAACCAGCATAATTTCACCTCCTCTGAGAATCAGGAATGAATGAATAGCGAATGGCGAATAGCGAATGGCGAATGGGTGAATCAGCGGATGTCCAGGATTTTGACGCCTTCTACCTGGGATACGGCTTCCTTCAGGTCGTCCGGTGATATCTCGGTCAGCTTAATGGTAACGGTGCGGTTGGTGGGGTCCTCGCCCCAGAATTGGCCCAGGCTGACGATGTTGCCTCCCCTGGCGGCAATGGCTTTGGTGATGGCCGCCAGCATCCCTTTCTTCTCCGGAACCAGAAGGGTGATGCGGACGCCTTCTTCCCTGGCTGCCAGCATCTCCATAAAGATTTTGAAGATGTCCGATTCGGTGATGATGCCTACCAACTCGCCATCTCGCACCACCGGAAGCCCGCCGATTTTGTTATCAGCCATCAGGCGGGCAGCCTCCTCCAGCGGGGTATCCTCTGTAACCGTGATGACCGGGGAACTCATCACCTCCCGCACCGGCAGCTTGGAGAGCACATAGTGCATCTCCTGGATGGATAAGGTGGTGGCCGGTGAAGGGGTGGCGTAAAGCAGGTCCCGCTCGGTTACGATGCCCACCAGCTTGCCCCTTTCCACCACCGGCAACCGGCGGATTTTGTTTTCCCGCATAAGCTCGAGGGCATCCTGGACCGAGGTATTAGGGGTTATTTTGATTACGGGACTGGTCATACGCTCTTTTACGAGCATAATTATCCCCTCCTTCAAAGCTTTGTTTTACGGCTGATACTCTCCCAGAAACTTCACCCAGGGCAAGGAGTCCTTCACCGTATTGCAAAGTTTCTTATCCGCCGTCCAGAATTCGCAGCCGAGCATTTCGGCCAGAGCCAGGTAGTAGGCATCATATGCGGCAGGCAGATTCAAGCGTGTTGCCATATCCCAGGCTGCTCTGTGCAAACGGGGAGGACGCACAATCATCACGTCAAAAGATAAGGCTTTAGTCAAGGCCTCCCTACCCTCTTCTAGATGCAAAGTCCCCCGATAAACGTGCTTTCTCAATACCGATGTTATCTCGAAAGGCAGCAAAGGGGGAGCTACCGGCAATTTTCGCTCACGTATCCAAGAGCGCCACAAAGCATCGGCTAAGTCGCTATCAGGTTCCGCTACGACTAACTTGAGGAGCACGCTGGCGTCAACGCAAACCCATAAGCTCATCGGTGCGTTCCTCTCGGAGTTCTCTTAACACCTCAACTGACTCAGGGAGCTTTCCCTCCAATCGGGAGGCAATCCTCTCTCTTAAGGCTTTTGCCTCGTCCAATATAGAAAGGCCATCTTCTTCCAATGCAGCGATGTAACCCTCAATAGCTTCCCGGATGTTTGCCAGAGCCTCTTCTTTAGTCTTACCTTGGCTTACGCACCCTGGAAAGCTGGGGCATTCTGCTACCCAATAGCCATCTTCACCCGGATAAAGTATAACTTGTCGCATTTCTCCGTCCTCTAAACAAAATTCGTGGCAGTTCTTTTCATCATCGTAACCCCTGTCGCCTTCGGTGTCAACCCCAAAGCTCTCTTACCCCGCCAGCGCCGCATCCACCACTGCTAGCAGCGCCCGGTTGTCGAAGGCCCTCATCTGGGTGGCGCCGTTGGGGCAGACCATCGCACAGGTTCCGCAGCCCCGGCACAGGTGGGTGAGCACCACCGCTATCCGCTTCTCTTCGTCTATCACCCTGGCGCTGTAAGGGCAGGCCTGGATGCACAGCTCGCACCCACTGCAAAGGCGCTCGTTAACGGTGGCGATGGTTTCGGGAAGCTCACGCAGCCGTTGCAGGTGCAGCGCCGCCCGGAAGGCTGCCCCCTTGGCCTGGGTGATGACCTCTTCCATCAGGTGCGGCCCCTGCGCCAGCCCGCATACGAAAATCCCTTCCGCAGGCAGGTCGAGCGGGCGCATCTTGACGTGCTCCTCGGCGAAGAAGCCGAACTCGTCCAACGGCACGCCCAGCATCCCAGCCAGGGAAGCGGCATCGTTGGGCTCGATGCCCACGCTGAGCACCACCAAGTCGGCTTCCACTTCGACTTCGCCGGCGGTCTGCTCCCGCAGCCTCACCACGAGCTTGTCCTCGCCCTTCGCCTCCACCTGCGGCTTGTTGTCGAGGGTGTAGGGGATGAAGATGACGCCCTGTTCCCTGGCCCTGGTGTACAGCTCCTCATACGGCCCGAAGGTTACGATGTCCCGGTAAAAGACGTAAATCTGCGCATCGGGATTGAGCTCTTTGATGGCCAAGGCGTTCTTGACGGCGCCGTAACAGCAGACCCGGCTGCAATAGGAGCGGGCGTCGTCCCTGGAGCCAACGCATTGAATCATCACGATG
>DRAO01000282.1 GCA_011041825.1 Chloroflexota bacterium | reverse complement strand
ATTTAATCCCCTCGGCTTCGTGCCGGGGCAACATACTTTAGGGAGGTGAGGGAGGTATATGGTAGAGCAACTGCGGTATTATTACGCTAGAGGACGCAGGAAGGAGGCATCAGCACAGGTTCGTTTGTATCCTAATGGTACAGGGAGGATTATCGTTAACGAGAAGCCTCTGCAAGAGTATTTCGTGCGGGAGAGGGATGTACTGCATATACTGGAGCCTTTGAAGGTTACCAGCACAGAGGGCAAATTTGACATAACTGTAAGAGTGCGTGGAGGTGGGATTTCAGGGCAGGCTGGGGCCATCCGCTTGGGTATTGCCCGTGCGCTTACCCTGTTTAACCCGGAGTTCAGGCCCATCCTCCGCAAAGGCGGGTTCCTTACCCGAGACCCCAGGGAGAAGGAGCGCAAGAAGGCAGGGCTTCGGCGTGCCCGCAAGGCTCCTCAGTACAGCAAGCGTTAAGGTTCACGAAGGAGGCTCTCTTCCGACGGCGGCAATGCTGCCGTCGGATGTTTTTTCCACCTTTTCGCAGGCATCGGGAACCTCCTGACCCTCGTCGGCGTCTCTAATGCAGCACAAGGGTGTAAGCCCTTCCAATCCCGATGGGAAGGAGGTGTTCCCGATGAGAGCAGACAGGTTTTTAATCCAGGCAATACTGGCCTTGCTCCTTGCCAGCCTGATCCCGGCCCCTATCTTCGCCGATGGCATCATTATCCCCGAACCGTCCCCTCACATCCATCCTGCCCCCGTCCCCAACCTGGTGATAAAATACCACCGGGTTAACGTCATCATCGAGGACCGCATTGCCACCACCAGGGTAGACCAGGTCTTCTACAACCCATATGAATTCGAGGTAGAGGGGACTTACATCTTCCCCATCCCTGAGGAGGCTGCCATCTCCGAGTTCTCTATGTACGTGGACGGGAAGAAGCTGGAGGGGAAGCTGCTGGATAAGGATGAAGCCCGTCGCATCTACGAGGAGATTGTGCGCAAGCGGCGGGACCCGGCCTTGCTGGAATACGTGGGTCGCAATGCCTTCCAAGCCCGCATCTTCCCCATCCCGCCTAATGGCGAACGCCGCATCCAGCTCGAATACACCCAGATCCTGCCCTACGAAAGCGGTCTCATTAAATACATTTACCCCCTCGATACCGAGCGTTTCTCCGCCGAGCCCATTGAGGAGGTATCCGTCCGGGTGGAAATCCACTCCCGTGCCCCTATCAAAGCCGTGTACTCCCCCAGTCACAAGGTGGACATCCAGCGGGAGGATGAGTACACTGCTGTGGTGGGTTATGAGGCCACCGATATCCTGCCCGACAAGGATTTCGCCCTCTATTACTCCGTCTCGCCTGAAGAGGTGGGGCTCAGCTTGCTCAGTTACAAGCCCGCCGGGGAAGATGGCTTCTTCCTGCTCTTGATGGCCCCGCAGGTGGAGGTCGAAGAACAGGAGGCGGTAGCCAAGGATGTCATCTTCGTGCTGGATGTCTCAGGCAGTATGGAGGGGGAAAAGCTCCGCCAGGCTAAGGCCGCCCTGGAGTTCGTGCTCAAGCGCCTCAACCCTGAAGACCGCTTCAACGTCCTCGCCTTCTCCACTGGGGTGCGACGCTTTGCCCCATCGTTGCGCCCGGCCTCGGAGAGGGATGAAGCCCTGAAATTCACCCGCAAATTGCAGGCCAGGGGCAGCACTAACATCTATCAGGCCCTGCTGGAAGCCCTGTCTGATGTGGAAGACCGCCCCACTTACCTGCTTTTCCTCACCGATGGGCTCCCCACCGTGGGCGTTACCGATGTGGAACGGATTGTGCAGGAAGTGGGCCAGAAGGTTCCCGAGAACGTCCGCCTCTTCACCTTCGGTGTGGGCGATGATGTGAACACCTTCCTGCTCGACCGGCTCTCTTCGGAGCACCGGGGGACCAGCGTATACGTGCGCCCTGGGGAGGACATCGAGGCTGCCGTGTCCGCCTTCTACTCCCGCATCAGCTACCCTGTGCTCACCGACATTGCCATAGACTGGGGCGGCATCCGGGTGGAAGACGTACATCCTTACCCCTTGCCCGACCTCTTTGCTGGGATGCAGCTTGTGGTGGTGGGGCGATATCGGGAGGGCGGCAAGACCCGCATTGTGCTCAGCGGCAAGGTGGGCGAGGAAGAGAAGCGCTTCGTCTACGAAGATGTGGAGTTCGTGGAGAAGGGTGGGGAGGATTTCATCGCCCGGCTGTGGGCTACCCGACGCATTGGTTATCTGATGGAGCAGATTCGGCTGCACGGGGAGGACAAGGAGCTGGTGAATGAGATTGTGGAGCTCTCCCTGCGCTATGGCATCATCACACCCTACACCTCGTTCCTGGTGGAAGAGGACCTTTCCACAGCCGAGAGCCCGGCCCCGATAGTCACCCGAGTGGCCGAGCGCATTTTCCTTGCTCCTATGGCTGCCGTGGGAGCCGATGCTGTGCAGAAGAGCGTGGTGCAGAAGGAGCTGGCTGAGAGCAACGTGGCAGCAGGGCCTTCGATGGCCGAGGTCAAGCACGTGGGCGACAAAACCTTCATCCTGCGGGATGGGGTGTGGACGGATACAACCTTCGATAAGGGGAAGATGAAGCCAGTTGAGGTTGCCTTTGGGAGCGAAGAATACTTCCGGCTTCTGGCCGAGCATCCTGAATGGGGGCAGTATCTTGCTCTGGGCAAGCGGGTCATCTTCGTCGGAGGGGATGTGGCTTATGAAATTACCGAAGGGTCAGGACGAGTTGAAAAGCCCGCCTCTGCCATCACCCCTGAGCCATCTCCGAAACCCGGTTCGGAACCCACTCCTACCCCTGGGACCTTGCCCTGGCCCCTGCGGTGGCTTAAGCAGATACTCTCGTGGCTGGGGAAATAATAAGGAAAGAGCATGTTGAAAAACTCCGGGGTTAAACCTGCCCCCGGGAACAAAGGGAAAAAAAGAGTAGCATTTTGTTGCACGGCGGCGAAGCCGCCGTGCAACAAAATACCCTCAAAAAACCTTACCCTTGAAGGAAAGAAACACACCCGGCGGGCTTCCCTTGCCTGCCGGGTGTTTCGATTTAAAGGCGGAGAGGGTGGGATTCGAACCCACGAGGCGCTGTTTTAAGCGCCCACGCGATTTCCAGTCGCGCCGATTCGGCCACTCTCGCACCTCTCCGTGCCGCTTTATATTATACTTTAATTGCCTCGTTCAGTCAAGAGGACGGAGCTTGAGGGTGTTGAAAAAACGCCACGCTGTTCTTGCTCAAATGGTTCCCTCCGGCGAGGGCAGGTTAAAAAAGCATTTTTCGAAGTGTTTTCTCGTGCGGGGGCTTCGCCCCCGCACGAGAAAACACCCCTTTTTTCTATCCCTAGCCTGCGGAGTAGTTTCCAACCCCCGAGTTTTTCAACACCTTCCGGAGCTTTGCAGAGAAGGAAAGTTATTTCTTCGACGACGGCGAAGCGATAGCACTCCATTTAACCGTGGTTGGCAATGTTGCCCCACGGTGGAGGCAAAAATGCCTCTCGCCCGCTAAACTGTTACAGATCCGGTGTGGAGCTGTCAGTGGGAAAAAAGAGAGTTGTATGCTATAATTTCCCTAGCCGAGACCCTAATCCGATGGAGGGAGGATGGAAGAACACCTTGAGTTTCAGGCCGATGTAAAAGGTGTGCGAATTGACAAATTTGTGGCTGAGAGAATTGATAAACTCTCCCGCTCAGCTGTTGAAAAGTTGATAAAAAAGGGCTTGGTGCTGGTAGACGGTGTCATTGTTAAACCAAGCTACCGGCTTAAGGGCGGGGAGCGTATCTCCGTGACGATATTGCCACCTCCTCCATTGGAACCGTCTCCTTCTCCCATCCCCCTCGATGTAATTTATGAGGATGAATGGCTTATAGCCATAAATAAGCCAGCTGGTCTAGTTGTGCATCCTGCCTGCGGTCATCGGGATGACACCTTAGTTAATGCATTGCTGGCTCGATGGCCTGAACTCCGAGGGGTGGGAGAAAAATGGCGTTTGGGCATCGTTCACCGGCTCGATAAAGGGACCTCTGGCTT
>DRAO01000209.1 GCA_011041825.1 Chloroflexota bacterium | reverse complement strand
GGTGTTGAAAAACCCCAGGGTTAAACTTGCCCCCGGGAGCCGAGCAAGGAAAAAGAGTAGTATTTTCTTGCACGGCGGCTTCGCCGCCGTGCAAGAAAATACCCTTAAAAGGTCTTTTTAACCTGCCTCGAGCAAAGGATGCTCATCAAAATAAAAATAAGGATGGCGTTTTCGAGAGCGGGTGAGGCCATTATCGAAGACAGCGGAGGGAGCAAAGGGTATGGCCATAGCATTGGTTACCACCGGTGGTACTATAGCGATGAAAGAGCAAGAGGTCGGTAAGGGGGCTGTCCCTACCCTGACCGGAGCTGATTTCCTCTCCCGTCTCCCTCCTGGGTTCCCTGAAATCGTTGTCGAAGAACATTGCAATCTCCCCAGTTCTCACTTCACCTTGGAAATCCTATGGGGTTTGCGGGAACGGGTGATGAATTTAGCCGCATCCCCTGACATAGAAGGCATCGTTATAACTCATGGAACCGATACGATGGAGGAGACGGCTTATCTCCTGGATATCACCATTCCCACTGAGAAGCCCATAGTCCTCACCGGAGCGATGCGCACGGTCGGGGAACCGGGGTATGAAGGTTTTGCCAACCTGGTGGCCGCCTTGCGGACTGCCGCCTCTGAGGAAGCATCAGGACGGGGAGTTATGGTGGTTATGAACGAAGAAATCCATGCCGCCCGCTATGTTACCAAAGGCCATACCCTTAGCACCGCTACTTTCATCTCTCCTGGATGGGGGCCGATGGGAAGGGTGGACGGTGACAGGGTGGTTTTCGCCTGGCGCCCATCCCACAAGACCATCCCCTGCAACGGTTTGGAGGAAAAGGTTTGCCTCATCAAACTAGGGGTAGGAATGGGCGATGAAATCCTCCGCTTTGCCCTGGAGCAAGGTGCAAGAGGGGTGGTGCTGGAGGGAATGGGAGCAGGACGGGTTCCCCATTGGTGGATGCCTGCCATCAGGGAGGCTGTGGGGCAAGGGGTGGCGGTAGTAATAGCCTCCCGTTGTCCTGCCGGGCGAATCTATGACCCCTACGGGTACCCCGGAGCTTATAGAGATTTACGGAAGGCTGGTGTTCTCTTCGCAGAAGGACTTAACGGCCAGAAAGCTCGCATCCGCTTGATGGTTGTGTTGGGGATGAATCCCAAGGGTGAAGAATTAAAAGAATTATGGTATAATGGGTTGCGGTAAGGTGCACCTATGAGGCCCAGTGCATCGCCTTTCTCTCCAGAGGAAGCCGCTGTCCGGGATAAAATCTTAGAAGTTCACCGACGCCTGGTGGAACTTTACGGAGAAAGAACCCGTAACAAGCGTCGAGACCCCGTATCCGTGCTGGTCTCCACCATACTCAGCCAGAACACTAATGACACCCTGCGTGACAGGGCTTATAAGCGCCTCCGGGAAAGATTCCCATCTTGGGAGGAAGTAAGGGATGCGCCTTTAGAAGCAATAGAGGAGGCCATCCTCCCTGCGGGCCTGTCAAAGCAGAAGGCTCTCAGGATTCAGGAAGCTTTGCGCCGAATCACCCAGGAAAGAGGTTCACTGGACCTCAGTTTCCTTAAGAACCTTAACGTGGAAGAAGCCAGAAAGTGGCTTATGTCTTTGAACGGCGTTGGCCCCAAAACCGCCGCCATAATCCTGCTCTTCTCCTTGAATATGCCGGCTTTCCCCGTTGACACCCACATCTTCAGAGTTTCAAAGCGCTTGGGACTTATCCCTCGGAAAGCCACCCGGGAAAAGGCTCACCAAATTCTGGAGCGTCTAATCCCACCGGAGTTTTATTACACCTTCCACCTTAACGTAATAGAATATGGCCGTAAGGTGTGCACATCTCGGAACCCTAAATGTGAGGTTTGCAGGCTGAGAGACCTTTGCGAGTTTTATCAACAAGAGGACAGAGGATGAAGAAGCATTACTTCTTAATCCCCAGGCATCTACAGGAAGTGATACATCTCCCATCCCTGTTGATTTTCGCCATCTCCTTAGCCGTGGTTTTGGTCCCTTCCTCAATTGTGGAGACAAATCGGTGGGCTTGGTCAGTGATAGCAGTAGCTTCACTTCTATTAAAGCTTTTTACAAAGCTCATAAGCCACTTTGCCTATGTAGAAGCTGGAGAGGACAACCTTCAGATTCGTTCCCTGCTAGGCGAAATCATCATCCCGTATGAAAACATTGCTAACTCTTACCTTAGTATGTTCGGTAAAATCTTTGAACCTGCTAAACAGACCTGGTCTCAACGCCTTTTCCTGCATCCCTTTTGGTTTAAGACGGTCATCGTATTGGAGCCGGGGGAGTTCCCCTTCAGCTATAAGGGGGTGAGGCTTCTATTCGGCAAGTATCTTTTCGAGCCCCGTAAGAAGGTGTTGGCTTTACTGGTTACTGATTGGCAGGAATTAAACCTGAGGATAAGCGCTGCCTTGGAGAAGAAGCGCTACAAACGCATTGACTTAGCACAGCGACGACATTTTATGCATTCAGAGAGGGTTTGATGCATTTACTTGTGAAAGGCGCTCGGAACTTTGGCTTAGAATTGACCTCCGCTCAATTAAGGGCCTTCGAGGTCTATTATCAGGAACTTAAGCAATGGAACCCGAAGGCTAATCTAACTGCCATAATGGATTGCGAAGAGGTTCAGCTCAAGCATTTTCTGGATTCCCTTTCCATCTACTGCTTGGATGAGTTTCGGGAGGCCCTGCGCACAAAGCCGTCTCTACGGGTTCTTGACCTGGGGACTGGAGCCGGTTTCCCTGGTATCCCCATAAAGATTATAAGCCCATCCATCAAGCTCACGCTTTTGGATTCCACCCATAAGAAAATACGGTTTCTGAAGCATATTGTGCAGAGATTGGAGCTGGAGGGGGTGGAAATCATCTGGGGACGGGCAGAGGCCGTCGCTCATCAGCAACATCACAGGGAGAGCTATGACTTCGTGGTAGCAAGGGCGGTGGCGGAGATGCCCATCTTAGCTGAGTACACCCTGCCGTTTTGCAAAGTAGGAGGGTACGTGGTGGCCTACAAAGGCCCCAAAGCTTCCAGGGAGGTTGAGGCTGCTAAGACCGCCCTTTCACTTTTGGGAGGTAAACTATTGCGTCTGCACCCGGTGGAGCTTAAAGGTCTCCACGAAGCCCGGTCCTTGGTTTTGCTTGTGAAAGTATCCCCAACCCTCTCTGCTTACCCACGGCGTCCAGGCATCCCCGAAAAGCGCCCCTTGGGGGTAAAAGTTGCTTCATCCCAGAGGACGCTTACACACCGGAATTGAGGAGGTCGGAGAAGGGGGTCCTCTTCGACACCTTCCTCAATACCACTTGAATTCCCGGGGCTTGCTCATAGGGCTTAGGGCTATCATCTCCATTTTCCCCTCTGGGGAAGCGGTTTTGCATACTATTGTCACATCCCATTTGAAGAGCCGGGGCGCTATTTCAGGAGAAGGAGCTAAGTAAGAGGGTATGCGCCAACTCGTGCCTTTGGTCCAAAAGTGCTCTTCCCCTTGCCAATCCTCCGCATTCCTGTCCCGGTATCTCACCCGTACCACATACCATTCATCTTCCTTAAGGGTGCTTGCCCCTGTCCAATTAAGCATAATGACGGCATCTTCCCCCTTGTAAACAGCCCCATCAGGTGGGGATAACAGGACCGGCCTGGGATAAAATTCGCTCGGGGTAGGACTCGGCCCTGGCAGCGGCGTGGGGGAAGGTGTCACTTTTGGGATTATCAGCACTTCCCCTTCCTGGAGGGTCCTGGGTTCAGGGATGTCGTTGGCTTTCATAATCGTCTCCACCGGCAATTTAAACCTCACAGCCACATCTATCAGGGTCTCCCCTTCCTTCACAACATAGGTGATTACATTGCTCCCATACAGAGGGGTGGGGGTGGGCAGAGGGACAGGGATTATAAGCTCCTGTCCTTCCCAGATGACTTCCGGGCTATCCAGGTCATTGGCTTCCATAATGGCTTCTACCGTAGTGCCGTATTTGGCGGCAATGGCAAGCAATCCTTCCCCTTCCTCCACTATGTGCACCATATACTCCGGAGTAGGGGTAGGGGTGGGAGCAGGG
>DRAO01000359.1 GCA_011041825.1 Chloroflexota bacterium | reverse complement strand
GCCCTACCCATTGGAAGAGATGAAAGAAGGGGCCAGCAGATCGTCCTCTACAAGGGCCATCCCCTGGGTTACGGGGTCATTCGAGGCGGCCTTCTGGAGAGCAAGGCAAAGGTGAGAAGGGAACTATTGTGGCCGTTTTGCTTGAAAAAAGGAGATTCTTTTTAGCCATTCGAAAGATTCCAAGTGAATCCTAAGGCCTTTAGCACCATCTCCCCAGAACGCTTATTTGGAGAGCTCAAGTTTCGCCTAATATCCCCCTGACCAACTTATCAATCTCCTTCAATTCCTCTGCCAGCATCTTCCGCACCATAGACCTGAGCCTGCCTATGCTGCGGATTTTGCCCGGCCCTCCCGACGCAAGCCAATCCGCCACCTTCTCGCTACATTCCTTCCCCAGCTCTGCCAGCCTCTGGTGATCCGCATTCCCCGGGTCAAACTGCGGAATGGGGAGCTCTAAGACTTTCTTGTGAATATCACGCGGCCCCCATTGTCCCCGGCTTTGCATTGGTTTAAGCTGTTGGTCAATGACGGGCGCATTTAGCACTGCCACCAAGTAATGAGCTTCAACTTCATCGTCAGTCTCAAAATGGTAAGTACGTTCATTTGCTACAATTCCCTTTGCCTCCAACCTCTGTCCGCCTATCTCGAACTCGACGGCTTTGTTCTCCACCACGCAGGCACAGATGTAGGTGGCCGAGGTGGGGTAGAGCACATAGTATCGAGCCTGGGGGTTCTGACCTGTGAGCTTGTGGCGATAATCCAGCCATTCTAGGACGTCCATCCGCTCCGCCTTCTCCCTCCGCCGCCTCTCCCATTCGGCCTGGGCCACCTCCAGCCAGCGGGCCAGGTAAAGATAACCTTGCCTCCGCGCCTCCTCAGCAGTGAGCAGGGCGTAGCCCGTCCCCTTTGGCTTGATGGGCAGAACCACCAGGCGGAAGGTGAGATGGCCGAAGGGGAGGAGATCGGCAGAAAGGAGGGTAGCATAAAGGAAGCGGGCCTCCACGTTCCCCTTCATCACCAGCCCCTTGTAGGCGGCTTTGGCCTCCCTCCTGGCCCGCTCCGCCGTCTCCAAAGGCGGCAGGGAGGGGTCAAAACCGAGAGAGGAAGGCTTCACCTCCACTAACCAGCAAGGGCGAGGAACCAGGGTGGCCCCCTGGCTGAAGTGGCCCCGATAGGGACTTGCCCCAGGTAAAACTGCCCTTTCTCGGGTCGCCCAGAAGGTGCGCTCGCCCTTTCGGTTCAGGAAAAGCCACTCCTCAACGACCTCCAGGGCTTCGGCGGCCTCGTCAAGCTCAGCATTTTTGCGCGGAAGGATTCCACGAAATGTCCGACACGAAAGTGGGAAGGAAATTTGGCTTTCTTCCTTCCGGGCAAGCACCACGCAGGCGGGGACATTGAAGAGGGGTCTTACCCCCTCCAAATCCCAGACTTCCTCGAATCTTACCTTTGCCTCCGTGAAGGTAAATATGCCCTGCCGAAAGGCATCATGCTGGTCGGCGGTGAAGATGCTGCGGGGCAGAACAAAGGCGATGGTTCCACCCGGCCTAAGATAAAGATGGGCTGCACGCACAAAGAAGAGTGTCCCAAGCTCCATCTGGGTGATGAGCTCGGCCTTGCCGGAAAGAAGGTTGTACTCTTCAGTGATTTGCTTCTTAAGAAATTCTTGGTATTCACCCCGTTCCACATAGCGGTAGGAGAGCCAGGGAGGATTGCCCACCACGAAGTCGAATCTCCCTCTAAGAAGAAGGGGTTTGTAAGCGTTTTTAAGGACGAAAGCCCAGATGGTGTCCCGTTTGGCTTGGATGAGCTCACGTAGCGTCTGTGCGATGCGGAAGAAAGCGCTAACAAGTTGGAGGTCTTTGGCCAGCCTGGGGAAGCGGATCCGGAGGTAATTGACAAATTGTCCCTCGGTAGCCTCTCCTATCTCGATAGCGAAATCTCTGGCAGCCTCGATGGCCTCATCGTAGAGGGCCGATTTTTCTGTCAGCTTTTCAGGGAGGCGGACAGTTTTATCCTCTAATTTAACCTCGTAACCAGGATATGGCCACTCCTGAAATTCAAAAGATTGCTGCGTTGTATACTCCGGCAGCTTGATGGCATTGGCCAAGTAAATAGGGATAGCAACTTTGTAGCGCCGCTTCTTCAAAAGATCTCCCAGGGCCAGGATATAGTTGGTCTTGGCTACGATGACTGCCAAGGGGTGGATATCAATCCCAATAATGGAGTCGAGGATGTGGCGGAGGGTTTTGGCCGAATCGCCTAAACGCTCCCGCTTCTCCCGGATAGCCTTGTAGAGGAAGGTCCCTGAGCCACAGGCGGGGTCAAGGATCGAGCCCTGAGGGTCTCGGTCCAAAAGGGCGTTGATCATCTTATGGGCCAGCCAATCGGGAGTGTAATATTCGCCCAGATCGTGGCGGTCCTTGGGATCAACCAACTCTTGGTAAAGGGATTTCAGCACATCCTCAGAAAGCTCTCTCAAGTTGTATTTTGCCAGGAGGTTGTAAAGCCTACGGCACAGTTCAATCCCGTTCTCCCGTATATCGCCCCGTGCTATCCAAGAAAAGAGATCCTCCTCCAGGAAGTTCTCGATGCCTTGCTCTTTGAAGAATTGTCCTTCCAACACCTTAGCAAGGGTTTCATCGTCGGGAAAGGATCTCGGTTCAATCAGGCGCATCCAGCTCATGAGCTTTGCTAAAGTGGCCAAGTAGGTATGACGGATGAAAAGCTCTTCCTCGGCCACGGGACCGCCGTAGGTGATGCGGAGGTACCTAACCCAGCTTTGATAGACGACGTCGAATTCACTCTCTTCCCTCACCTTTTCCCAAGAAGCCAGCAGCATGTAACCCGTCACCTGGAAGGCGTGGCTCCTGGAGCCAAAATCCTTGATGATCTGTTCCGTTTTAGGGACGAAAATCTCCCGGCGGCAAAAGTGTCGGTCAAGCCAGAAATAGATGTCCATTGGCGGGACGAGCCGCCAATCTAAGAACTCGATCTCAGTGAGCGAGACTTCTTCAGGTTCGATGGTCCTTTTCAACGGGGTCTGAGGGGAGTAAAGCTTGAACTTTACCCCATCAGTGGCTAAGCAGAGATAAGGAGGGCGCCTCTTGAGATCTTCCTCTGACCACAAACAAGCGATGTATCGGCGGAGTTGGCTTTCAGCCTCGGGGAGCTTTTTGTCTAGGTCTCTTTCAAACTCAATGACCAGGTTGCCGAAGAGGTTGTCGATCTCACCCCGGAGGATTCTGTCTTTCCTGCGTGTTCGAACATACTTCTCCGCTCCTTCAAGGTAATCCTCGATGAATGAAGGCTCCTCTATGTCGAATAAATCGTGGAGTAGGATGGAAAAGCGGTGAGACTTAGCGGATTCACTCGAGAGTTCTTGCACCTCCTTGAGATAAGTTCGGATATCTCTTTCGATCTGGGGCTCTCGATGATCGGGCATCCTTGCCGGTTTCTCACGAAGTTTACTTTTCTTCATCTTGTAAAACCTTTTTTGCCAGGCGCCTGGCAAGCTCAAAGGCGGCAGCGATGCGGATGATCTTCACATCGGAGAGACCTTTTATTGCCAAGAATCTCTCCAAGGGTTGGTTAGCCATCTCAGAGAGGGAGCCAAATTTGGCCAACAACTCCTCCGCTATCTCCTCAGCGTTTTTTCCTTTGATACCTGTAGAGATAAGGATGGCCAGAAGTTCAGCATCAGTTAATGTCCGAGCACCGTGTTCTCGAAGTTTACCGCCCGGATGGCGCCATCTCCTTTTCGTTTCCATAACGGAATCCCCTTTTTCTAAAACCTAATATTTTTCTCTTGTAAAGTATATTCCTTATACCTTCAGCCTGAGGATCCTCTGGATAATCCCCGAGGTGGAGACCCCCTCAAGATAAGGGATGATGCGGATCTCCTCCACCAGCTCCCTTCCCACCACCTCCTCAGCTCTCCAGTCACCCCCCTTGACCAGGGTGTGGGGGCGGAGAAGGGCTATAAGTTCATAGGGGGTATCCTCCTCAAAGGGGACCACGTAATCGACCGCCTCCAAGGCCGCAAGGACCGCCATCCGTTGC
>DRAO01000063.1 GCA_011041825.1 Chloroflexota bacterium | reverse complement strand
GGGCGGGATGTCCTGGCGATGATCGTCCACGGTTCTCGGGACGTTCTCTCCGTCGCCTTCCTGGCCGCTCTCTTCACCTCCCTCATTGCAATAAGCGTGGGAATGACGGCTGGCTTGAAAGGCGGTATGACCGATATGATTTTGAATCTGGCCACCAACGCCGTTTTGAGCGTGCCCAGCTTCCCTGTTATGCTAATACTCGGTTCGGTGTTCAAGGTAACCAACGCCGTCACATTCGGCCTTGTGCTGAGCATCTGGAGCTGGGGACCACTGGCCAGGGCCGTCCGTTCTCAGGTTCTCTCCCTTAAGGAGAGGGAATTCATCGAGGCCGCAAGGGTTATGGGGCTTTCCACCTTCCATATCGTCTTCCGGGAACTCCTGCCCAACGTGATGCCCTATGTAGCCATCAACTTCATAGATACGATGCGGGCGGCCATCGGTGCCAGCGTGGGCTTGATGTTCCTGGGGTTGGTCCCGTTCTCAGCGACGAACTGGGGGATGATGCTGAACTTCGCTGTGAGGCAGGCAGGAGCTATTTATCTCCCTTATGCTATGTGTTACGTGCTTTCCCCTATGGCTGCCATTATGCTCCTTGAGCTGGGTGGTGTCCTCTTCGCCCACGGCTTAGACGCAGTTCTGAATCCGAGGTTGAGGTCATGAAACCACTATTGAGCGTCAGAGATCTAACAGTCGAATTCGAGCTAACCAGAGGGATTCTGAAAGCCGTCAATGGGGCTTCCCTTGAGGTTCACAAGGGCGAAGTGATGGCCCTGGTGGGCGAGTCGGGCAGCGGCAAGACCACCTTCGCCTTCTCCATCCTCAATCTCGTCCCCCCTCCGGGGAGGATCACCAGCGGTAAGATAATCTTCGACGGCAGAGATGTGCTTTCCCTGAGCGAAGAAGAGCTCAGGAAATACCGCTGGAAGGAAGTGGCGATGGTCTTCCAGGCTGCACAGAACGCAATGAACCCCGTGATGCGCATCGCCGACCAGATGCTGGATACGGCCCAGGCCCACGGGAAGACATCCCGTGGGGAAGTGCTGGAGCGGGCTTCGGAGCTCCTGCGGATGGTGCACCTGGAACCCTCGCAGGTCCTCCACGCTTACCCCCATGAACTCTCCGGGGGGATGAGGCAAAGGGTGATCATCGCCCTCAGCCTCTTGCTTGACCCTAAGATGCTGATTCTCGATGAGCCTACTACAGCTTTAGATGTGGTCACCCAGGCTTACATCCTGGACATCCTGGCCGAAATACGCCAGAAACTTGGCCTGGCGATGTTGCTCCTCACCCACGATATGTCCATTGTGGCCAAGGTGGCCGATAGGGTAGCGGTGATGTACGCCGGGAAGGTGGTAGAGGTGGGCAACATCGAAGAGATTTTCTACGATGCCAAGCACCCTTACACCGTTGGCCTCATCAAGGCTGCCCCTTCCCTCATCGGCGACATAGCCGATAAAAGGCCCATCCCTGGCTCGCCTCCTGACCTCATCAACCCCCCGCCTGGCTGTCCTTTCCACCCTCGCTGCGATTACGCCACCGACCGATGTCGGGAGGAGGTGCCGGTGTTGACTCCCATCGGAGATGGGAGGGTCGTTGCGTGCCACAATTGGCAACAGGTTCACTTATAAGAAGCCTTTTAGGGTTAAAGCATTTCTCAACTCCTTGGCGAAGGGAACTCTCTCTTTGTCTGGCGACCTCGCTACTGCATAAAAACCGTCCGATGACACAGGGAGGAAAGGCGTAATGGCTGAATCCATAATTGAGCTCAAAGAAGTGAATATGACTTTCAAGCGAGGATGGCTCCTTAGAGGAGCCCAAGTTCAAGCGGTGGTGAAAGCGTCTCTGGACATCAAAGAAGGCGAAATCCTGGCCCTGGTCGGTGAATCAGGCTGTGGGAAGACCACCTTAGGTAAGATAATGGTCGGTCTCCTCAAGCCGACCTCAGGCCAGGTTCTTTACAGAGGCAAGGACATCTGGAATATGAACCGCAGCGAATTCAAGGAGTACAGGCGCAACGCTCAGATAATCCATCAGGACTCCTATGCTGCGTTGAACCCGGTGCGAACCATCTACCAGAGCCTGAGCGCCCCATTACTCCATTATCGCCTGGTGAAAAACCGCCGGGAAGCCAGGGACAAAGTCGCCGAACTCCTCCAACTTATGGGTCTCACCCCGCCAGAGGACTTCCTTGACAAATATCCCCATCAACTCAGCGGCGGACAGAGGCAACGGGTTGTCCTGGCCAGGGCGGTGTCCCTTAGGCCCAAATTCATCGTGGCCGACGAGCCGGTTTCGATGATAGATGTATCCCTGCGGCTTTCCATCCTCGATTTGATGCGCAGGCTGAACGAGGAATTCGGGATAGCTTTCCTCTACATCACCCACGACCTTGCCACGGCCAGGTATTTCGTGAAGGAAGGCCGGATTGCGGTGATGTACCTGGGGCAGCTGGTGGAAACGGGGAACCTGGGGCAGGTCATAGGGAAGCCCCGCCACCCTTACCTCCAGGCGCTCCTCTCGGCGGTGCCCGTGCCCGACCCCAGGAAAGCCAGGACGAAGCGGCCATTGCCGCTCCGAAGCCTCGAATTCCCTGATCCCACGAATCCCCCTAGCGGTTGTCGTTTCCACCCCCGCTGTCCTTATGCTGAGGATATATGTGCTAAGGAAGTACCTGTTCTCAGGCCCTTAGATGGCCGTATGATAGCTTGTCACCTTGCAGAGAGGATACCAGAATGGCACCTGTGGTAGGAAGGATAGCTTTTAACATAGGGGTCTCGGTTCTCATCCTCTCCCTTATCCCGCTGCCTTTCTTGCCTGTGGGATCCCCGGAGTTTATAGTTGATGTAATCGCCGTAGGGGCTAGCACTATATTCCTGGTTTTCGTCGTATGGGATGTGCGTCGGCAGGCACGCCTTAGTGGGAGAGGACGAAAGCGGGATAAAGGGCAGCAGGAATAACACAGGCGTTGAACAGTGCAATGTAGGAGAGGAAAAGGGGCCGCCTTAGGGAGGGCCCTTTTGTTTTGTAGTTTTCGATGATAGCGGAATTATGCTCAAAAACAACGTTTCCTTTTCCCTTAACAAGTGGCAAATTCCATTACAGGGACCATTACTTGCCGAGTTGCTTTGGAGGAGGATTCCATTAGCCGTTCCATCTCTTCCACAACTGCACCTCTATAGTAGCGCTCACCGCACTGGCGGCAGACACCTGCTGGCACATTTTCAATGATAATTATACGGCCTTTATAAAAGCGGACAACTGTAACGAGTTGTTCGGTCACTTCACCACCACAGAATGAACAATCGCCATATTTGTAATCAGACATTGTACCTACTCCTTTCTGGCCCGTGTCCAAGGGTCGATCCATTTAGGTTTAGTTGGTTCGTAAACAGTAATAAACCGGACAACATTGGTGGGTAGAATAGTAAGTACAACATGAATAGGACGACCATCTTTACTCCACCCTAGCATTAAGCAACTATGACCTCTGGGGTCTTCGGGGTAGTCTTCTATTAATTCGCCGTTAATGGCAACATTTTTAACCTCGTCTACTGTGAAGTGATCATGCAGCCGTTCACGTTCAGCGTGTTCCGAGAACTCGTACCGGCCTTGGGCCGTTAATTGAGAAACCAGCTCCAGGTCCACAGGTTTTATCTTTGAGATTTTTCCCTCACCGGATAAGGTTTGTGAACCTAGAGCTATTGAGGGACTCATAATCCATTCTCTGAGAGATAATTCACTCCTAGTATACCTTTAAATCAGGGGAAATGCAAGGAGGGAAAAAGATGTCCTACCTTTTAGGCGAAGGTTACGGTCTCGGTTTCCACAAATACAACCCGGCCGAGTTCCCAGGAGTTGTTTTCCTCGACGTCTCCGACGCCCAGTATAACCCGTTGAACCCGGAGGAGGTAATCGTCGGCATTCACCCAGCTAAGAAGCCCGGCGCATACGGCATTGCCAAGTTCCGGGACGGCGCTCTGGTGGCCGAGGCCATAACGCCCTACAAATGGAGCGCCAGCTTTGAACTCTACATAGACGCCGAAGAAAGGCTTTTGTACGCAG
>DRAO01000130.1 GCA_011041825.1 Chloroflexota bacterium | reverse complement strand
GGATGTAGCCCCCGACATCCTGCTCTTCGCCAACATCGGGGCAGTGCAGCTCAACTACGGCTATGGGATTGACGAATGCAAGCGGGCAGTGGAGATGATAGGGGCCGACGCCCTGGTGCTGCACCTCAACCCCTTGCAGGAAGCACTCCAGCCAGAAGGCGATACCGACTTCTCCGGCCTGCTCCGCAAGATTGAAGTCGTATGCCGGGAACTTCCGGTTCCGGTGATAGTGAAGGAGGTGGGATGGGGCATAAGCGAGGAGGTGGCCCGTCAATTGGCCCGGGCAGGCGTGGCAGCCATAGATGTGGCCGGGGCCGGGGGTACATCCTGGAGCCTGGTGGAAATGCACCGGGCCTCGGACGATATTGGTAAGGGGGTTGCTGCTGCCTTTTCCGACTGGGGCATTCCCACCGCCGAAGCCATCATTATGGCTCGCCGAGGGGCCCCTCAACTCCCGCTCATCGCCAGCGGTGGGATAAGGACAGGGGTGGATGCGGCTAAGGCCATTGCTTTGGGGGCCGATTTGGTGGGGATGGCGGCGCCTTTCCTCAAACCGGCCACCGAATCGGCGGAGGCCGTCTGCGCTAAAGTCGAGGAAATCATCACTACCCTGCGCATTGCGATGTTCTGCGTGGGGGTGAAGAAGGTGGACGGGCTTAAGAAGGCGCAGCTACGCAGGAGAGCATAATATGAGGGCAGGCTATGTCGCTTTCTAGTCACGGTTTGGTTCTGGTGGTTGCCGATAAAGCCGAAGCATTCCACGCTCTCCTCAAGCTGGCTATGCCTTACGCACGGCGTGGAGGCAAGCGGATCACACTCCTGCACCTGGAGCATTCCCCTGATGTCGGGGAGGCCTTCACCGAACCCCCGAAGTGGCTCCGGAAGCTGGCGGGCAAAATCAGCGAGGAAGGAATCTCTGTCCACATAATGGCCGGGCATAGCCCCAGGCCTGCCCGTACCATTAGAGAGACGGTACGCCAGCTCAAAGCCGACTTCCTCATCCTCGGATGGAGGGAAGATGAGCCTGCCAGGGGGAGGAAGCTCGGCCCTGTGCTCACCCCGCTCCTATCTGACCCCCCTTGTGACCTGGCGGTGATGCGCTTACGGCGGAGCAGGGGGGAATTCAAGCAGGTGCTGGTTCCCACCGCCGGAGGGCCTAACGCCCGCCTGGCCATAGAGGTGGCCTATGCCCTGGCGGAGGGCAGAGACGGCGAAGTCTCCGTGCTTTACGTGCTCCACCCCGGGGCCGACCTTGCCCAGCATCGCCTGGCCGAAGAGACCATCGCTCAGAGCGCTGGCTCCCTGGCGGGTTCGCCGGTGCTCTCCCCCTGCATAACCGAAGCCCGCTCCCCCACCGAGGGCATCCTTGCCGAAGCCGGGAAAGGCTACGACCTCATCCTCATCGGAGCCTCCAGGGAAGGCGTAATCGCCAGGGTGCTCTTCGGTGAAATCCCCCTCAAGGTAGCCCGGGAGGCGGAAATCCCCGTGGTCATTGTCAAACAGAGGCCCAGCCCTGCTATGCAGATAGCCAGGCGAGGATGGGACAGGCTCTTCTCCCTGTTCCCCACCCTCACCGAGGAGGAGAAGATTGCCGCCTATCGGGAGGTAAGGCGAGGCGCCAGGCCCGATGTGGATTTCTTCGTGATGATGGGGCTTTCGGCAGCCATTGCCTCGATGGGCCTCCTCCTCAGCAGCCCTGCCATAATCATAGGGGCAATGCTCGTGGCGCCTCTGATGTCGGCGGTAATCGGGCTGGGATTGGGGGTAGTGCAGGGGGATTTGCGCTTTTTGAAGCTGACCATCACATCGGTGTTCAAAGGGATGCTCCTCGCCATCATCGTAAGCCTCATTACCGCCTTTGTCATCCCCGTACGCAATCCTACGTCCGAAATAATGGCCCGAACACAACCAACCCTCCTCGACCTGGGGGTAGCCCTGGCCTCGGGGATAGCGGGGGCCTACGCCATATGCCGCAAGGATGTCTCCACAGCCTTGCCCGGGGTGGCAATAGCGGCGGCTTTGATCCCCCCTCTGGCAACATCGGGGATAGGATTGGCGTTGTTGGATTGGAAGGTCACCGCCGGGGCGATGCTCCTCTTCCTCACCAACCTGGTGGCCATCGCTACAGGGGGTGGGGTGGTGTTCCTGCTGCTGGGCTTTGGCCCCGAGGCGAGGAGGAAAACGAGGTTCCGGGTTTTTGAGCGCAGCCTTGTGGGCCTGGGCGTGCTCCTCCTCACCATCTTCATCATCCTTGGTTTCCTGAGCTTCAACGCCCTGAAGCACCAGCGGTTGACATTGATTGCAAGGGAGGTTGTTACGGAGGAGCTGGCGTCATCGGAGGGCACAACCCTGGAGGAGGTCGGCGTGGAGGAGCAACGGGGGGGAGGGTTGGAGGTGACGATAACGGTGCGCTCCTCCTCTCCCATCGGCAGGGAGGAAATCGAGAGATTGCGGGACCGGCTATCTGAAAGGCTGGGGCGTGGCGTAACGTTGGAATTCACCCGTATCCCCACCATACGTGTTGAGCCATAAAGCTGGCAATCAGGATGGGGTGTCCTCGTGGGCGGCAAGCCGTTGCCCAGGAAAGCGCTCTCCGCTCTTGCGTGAATAGCTGCACGGCAAAGCAATGGCATTTTGATGCCGAAGAAATGTCCCCTCCTTTTGTGCAATCTTGCAAACGAGAGCGGCGCCCTCTTTTTGTCGAACGGCGGATTGAGGATGTTGAGGCGGGAGGAAAATGATGCCTGAGATTTGGAAGGAATTGGCTGCCGAGTATCTTCCGGCTTTGGAAGCCGCTATGAAGGAAACGGTGGCCGAAGGGGAGGGAAAACTCCAGCGCCATTACGGGATGATGCGCTATCACCTTGGCTGGGCCGATGAGCAGCTTCGTCCGGCCAAGGCTCCTGCGGGTAAGCGATTGCGCCCATTGCTCTGCCTGCTGAGTTGTGAGGCTTGCGGAGGCGATTGGCGCAATGCCCTGCCGGTTGGCGTGGCCCTGGAACTCATCCACAACTTCTCCCTCGTGCACGATGACATCCAGGACCGGAGCCCAACCCGTCGGCATCGCCCTACGGTGTGGAAATTGTGGGGGGAAGCGCTTGCAATAAACGTAGGCGATGGCCTCCTCATCCTGGCTCATCTTGCTCTGAGGGAACTGACCAAAAGCGGCATCCCACCTGAAAGGGTAACCGAGGTTTACCGCATTCTCGATGAAGCCTGCCTGGCCCTTATCGAGGGGCAATTTCTTGACATAAGTTTTGAAAGAGAGGAAAGGGTAAGCCTGGGGGAGTATCTCAGGATGGTGAGGGGTAAGACGGCGGCGCTTATGGCTGCATCCACCCGGTTGGGAGCCTTCATAGCCACCGAGGATGCGGAAATCGTGGAGCATTTCCGGGCTTTTGGCGAGAACCTGGGGTTCGCCTTTCAGGTGCAGGACGACATCCTGGGCCTCTGGGGAGACGAGGCCGTGACTGGCAAGCCCGTGGCCGATGACCTCCGCCAGCGCAAGAAAACCCTGCCCATCATCTATGCGATGGAGCGGGAACCGGAGCTTGCCCGACTTATGAGCAAGCCCAGATGGGGGGAAAGGGAATTTCGCTCCGCTTTAGAGCTTGTGAACCGTTCGGGGGCACGGGAGTTCGCCCAGGCCGAGGCCCGGCGCTTTTACGAGCAGGCCCTCAGGGAATTGGAAGCCGTTGGGAGGCGAAATCGGGCCTCTCAAGCCCTGGCCGAACTGGCTTCTTTCATAGTGGAAAGGGAGGTTTGAATTTATAGTCCTTTACGGGGGGCACGAGGGGGTGTCCCCCCGAAATTTCCTCCCTTCATTGCCTTACATAGCGGTTGGTGATGGGGAGCCTGCGGTCCTTGCCGAAGGCACGGGGGGTTATCTTGACCCCCGGCGGACTCTGGCGACGCTTGTACTCGTTCCTGTCCACCATCATCACCACCCGCTTCACAAGCTCCCTATCGAACCCCATCGCCACAATTTCCTCTATGCTGCGGTCTTCCTCCACGTAAGCGTGCAGGATGGGGTCGAGGATTTCGTAAGGCGGCAGGGAATCGGTGTCCTTCTGATT
>DRAO01000328.1 GCA_011041825.1 Chloroflexota bacterium | reverse complement strand
TCGTAATCCTCCATAGTGGGAGTGCGCTTACCCGTTTCGGGGTCCACCAGGAACGGCGCTCCGTAGCCGGGGGCGAAGACCGGGTTGCCATCGCCCACCGTTACGCTTTTTTCGAGATTGCGTGCCCGGATGGTGAACCGGGCCGGGGCAGACTTCACGGCCCGGGCGACCTGCTCTTCGGTTATGTAAACCAGGTGTCCGTCGGTTTTCACGCCGTGCTTCTTGAAGAGCGTGATGGCCTCGTCGGTGGGGAAAGCCACCCCCACTTCGGCCAGCAGCTTCATACTGGTGGCGTGAACGGCCTCTATGTCCTCTTTCGAGAGGACCCTAAGCTCGCTGTTCAGCATCGAAATTCATCCCTCCGGAAGTTTGGGCAGCACAAGCGCCCCGTAGATGAAAATCTCGCTCATCTATCTCCCTTGCGATTCAAAACCCGCAGCCTCAGCCTGAATCCTCACGTCGCATTTTCACCCGGCCTTTTGACTTTCAACTCGGTCGGTCCCGGCGCAGCTTGCGGACGGCCCAGCGGTAAAGGCCGGCCAGGCCGTCGGGGTAGAAAATCATAATCAATATCATCAGCACGCCGTAGATGACCAGGTGCAATCCAGGCAACTCGGTCAACTCAGAGCGCAGGTATTCGATGAAGAACACGAAGGGGAAGGCCGTAACTACGCCGCCCCAGAGGCTGCCACGCCCGCCGATGTAGGCGATGGCCAGCACCTCCACCGTCTTGGAAGTATGCATAATGGTTTTGGGCGTCAGAGAGCCGTAGTAGTGAGCGTAGAACCCGCCCAGCCATCCGGCGAAAAGGCACGAAAGGGCGAAGTTTAGGACCCTGTACTTGGTAGGATTTATGCCCGAGGCCCTGGCGGCGTCGAAGTTCTGGCCCAAAGCTTTGAAGGCCAGCCCTATGTGGGATTTGGTGACCATCCGCAATACGATGTAAGTGACCACCATCATCGTGAAGATGATGTAGAAGTACGGGCGGTTGGAGGTGGTCGAAAGCAAGGTCGGCGGGTGCAACCCCAGAGGCCCCCTGGTGAGGGGGGTGAGGTTGCGGGCCAGGCCCAGCAGGGCGATGCCCACAAACCAGGCCATCACCGCCGCATAAATTCCCCGCAGGCGCAGGGTGAGCATACCTAGCAGCAGCCCCAGAAGCCCGGAAACCAGCGCTCCCACGAAGATGCCAATCCAAGGCGGGAGGCCAATCCTCACTATGAGGAAAGGCGAGGTGTTGGCCAGGATGGCCGAGGTGTAAGCGCCCAGGCCCACGATGGCGGCGAAGCCGAAGTTGACCACGTTGATGTATCCCGCTGTGAAGTCGAAAGCGATGGCCTGAGCGGCAAGGAAGGCCCCTCCGATCAGCCAGCGGACGATGTGCTCCTGATTGAAGGGCGGTATCCAGGGCGCAACTGCCACGAGTATCAGCAAAGCCAGTCCCAGCGGCGAGAAGCCGATTTTGTCCAGAGCGCTGACGAAGCTCCCCCAAATCCCGGAGAAGTCTTTTCGTCCCTGCCCTTCGTTGGTTTGGATTCCCATCGTCGTCATCTCCCAAGGCCTTTTATTGCTCGTGGACTCCTTTGACCTCGCTGCCGAAAATCCCCGAAGGAGCGAGGAGCAGCACCAAAATCATCACGATGGTGGGGATGACGTCCTCCCAGGCAATGCCTATGAACTGCTGGGTGGCCGTTTGGAGCAAGGCCACGATGAATCCGCCGATGATGGCGCCACCTATGTTCCCCAACCCCACCAGCATCACCACGTACCAGGCGAAGTAGAGGGGTTTCAGGCCCACCGTCGGATACGCCTGGAACATAAAGAGCAGCGAGGCTCCGGCCAGCGCCGCCATCGCAGTGGCCAGACCGAAGGTCAAGCTGTGGATGAAGTTGAGGTCAATGCCCACCATCTGGGCTCCGTCCTCGTCCTGGGCCACAGCCCGGATGGCCCGGCCCGTCTGGGTGCTATGAAGGAAGAACCAGAATGCGGCAATGGTTACGATAGCGATGGCGAAGGCCACGATGCGGTCAAAGGCGATGCGCACCCCCAAAAACTTGATGGGGTCCACATCCCAGTAGCGGGGGATGCCCCTGAAGTTGGGCCCCAGCACCAAGGTGGCACCGTTGGTCATTATGAACGAGATACCCACCGTGATGAGAAAGGTGTTCATCACCCACTGAGCCCTGGTGCGTCTGCGCAGGGGGTAGAAGATGAGCTTCTCGATTATTACCCCCAGCACGAAGCCAACAAGGGTGGCTGCCAGGATAGCGATAAAGGGTGCCATGGTGCTCAAGAAGGCATTAGGGTTGGTTTTGAGGTACTTGTGCAAAGGCGTGAACACGAAGTACGCCACATAAGCGCCTACCATAAATGATTCGCCGTGAGCGAAGTGGGGGATGTTCATCACACCGAAGACCAGGGCCAGGCCGACGGACATCAAAGCCCACATTCCCCCGGTAACGATGCTGTTGATGAGCTGAGCCGGGCCAGCCAAAACAGCCAGGGCGATGCCGGCGGCCACCGACCCCCCAATCACGATGGAGGCCACCAGATTCTGGCCGATTTTGGCCCAGATGGCGCTGCGCATTGACGGACCGGTCAAAGTCCTTTCCATAAGCTCCCCCTTCTCAAATGCCCAGGTAAACGTGCTTGACGTGCTCGTTTTGCGAGAGTTCGCTACTTTTGCCTTCGAGGACTATCCGCCCCTGCTCCAGAACGTAAGCCCTATCGGTTATCTCCAAGGTTATGTTCACGTTCTGCTCCACAAGCAGGATGGTAACCCCACGCCGCCGCAGCTCTTGCAGAGCATCAAACACCCTCTGCGCCAGCTTGGGCGCTAGGCCGAGGGAAGGCTCGTCCACCAGCAGGAGCTCTGGATTCGACATCATTCCCCGGGCAATGGCGAGCATCTTGCGCTCACCGCCCGAAAGGGTCCCGGCCAGCTGGCTGCTCCGCTCGGCCAGGCGGGGGAAGAGGTCGAAGACGAAGTCCAAGGATTCGCTTATCCTCTTCCGGTCCCGGACGGCGTAAGCGCCCAGGAGCAGGTTCTCACGCACAGTCATCTTGGGAAAGAGGTTCAGGCTCTCCGAGATGTAGCTGATGCCAATCCTGCTGACTTTATGAGCAGGCAGATGGGTTATAGGCTTGCCCTTGAAGAGGATTTCACCACTCATCGGGGATAGGAGCCCGGCAATGGTCCTAAGGGTGGTGGTTTTGCCCGCCCCATTAGGCCCGATGAGGGCTACAAATTCCCCCTCTGAGACGTGGAGCGATACATCCCACAGAACCTGCAAGAAATCGTACCCTGCGTTAAGGTCTTTAACCTCAAGCAATTTCGCTCCCCCTTCGTTAATTCTGAGCTTGAGCCTTCGGCCAGAGACCGGGAAGCCCTCAACGAACATCGGGAGGGGCTCAAGCCCCGAACCCGGCCCCAAGGCGGCGGGAACAGGATGCCCTCACATCCTCAAGGCGACGCTCAAAAACGCTTCTCTTTCTCGCCCAGGTACGCTTCAATGACTTTGGGGTTCTGAGAAACCTCCCCAGGCGTGCCCTCAGCAATCTTGCGCCCGTAGTGGAGCACCACGATGCGATCGCAGATGTTCATAATCAGGCGCATTATGTGCTCGACCACAATGATGGTGATGCCCCGGTCTCGGATTTTCCTGATAAGGTCAATGATTTCCACCAATTCACCAGGGGTCAGGCCCGCCGCAGCTTCGTCAAGGAGCAGCAGTTTCGGGTTGCAGGCTAGAGCCCTGGCCAGGTCCAGGCGTTTCAGCTGCACCACGTTCAGGCGGTCGGCGGTGGTATCCTTGGGCAGCGGGAATTTCACGAACTCAAGGGCTTCTTCGGCACGCTCTTCGGGCGATTTGGTGCGGTCGTAGGCAGCGCCGAAGACAGCACCCACCATCACGTTCTCGAAGACGGTGAGCTTGGGGAAAGGCCGGGGTATCTGGAAAGTCCGGGCCATCCCCTTGCGGCACATCGTTTCCGGACTAAGGCCGGTGGTGTCCTCGCCCAGGAAGCGCACCACGCCCGCATTGGGCCTGTAGACTCCGGCGATGCAGTTGAGAAAGGTTGTCTTCCCGGCCCCGTTAGGGC
>DRAO01000305.1 GCA_011041825.1 Chloroflexota bacterium | reverse complement strand
CGCTATCTCCCCAATCCATCCTATCCTAAATTCAAAGCCCAGGCTCTTGAAGCTCTTGCCATCCAGGAAGCGGCGGAAGATGTAGGCCACGAACAGCGCAGCCAGGAACCCGACCAGCCCCATTGCCGCCATCACGTAAGGGGGTAGAGGGATAGCCCCGGGAGCCATCTCCTCAGGGCGAAATCCACCACGCATTAACCAATAAATCACCCCCACGCTGGCTTGGGCTATAATCAGAACTACCGCATAGACTATCAGGAACAGAAAAGCCCGCCAGGCTGGATGAAGGCGCTTATCCCTGATGAAAAATCTCTTGATTGAAGCCATTGTGTCCTCCTGTCCCTTAGCCGATGGCTGAGAGGATTTCCTCGTATAACCTCAGCACTCTGTCCACCATCTTTCCCAGGGAGAACTGCCGAGCGTGCTGGCGAGCTCTGGCCCCCATCTCCCGGCGGAGGGTTTCGTCTTCCAGCAGGGTTTTGATGGCTTCGGCTAGGGCGTGAGGGTCACGGGCAGGCACCACCAGCCCCGTCTCCCCGTGGCGGTTGACCCAGGAGGTGCCGGTGCCCACCTCGGTGCTGACCACAGGCTTGCCTGCGGCCATCGCCTCCACCTGCACCGTGCCGAAGGCCTCGCTCCGGTGGGATGCGGGCAGCACGAAGAGGTCGCAGGCGTGGTAAAAGGCCGGGAGCACCTCGTCTTCCACCTGGCCGGTGAAAAAGACCCTGCCCTCCAGCCCCATCTCCTGTGCCATCTTGCGCCAGGCATCCTCCATCGGGCCGGAGCCCACGATGACCAGGCGAGCATCCAGCTCTGAAGTCCGCTCCAGGGTTCTCATCGCCTCCAGCAGGTAAGGGATGCCCTTGTAGTAGCGCAGCTTGCCCACGAAGAGCAAAAGCGGAGCGCCATACCGCCTGCGGATGGCTTCCACCTCCCCTTCGTCGGCCTGGGCGAAGCGTTCGATTTCCACCCCCAGTGGGATGACCACACATTTCTCCCGAAAGCTCCGCAGGAAAGGGGAGGATTCGATGTAATAAGGGCTGGTGGCGATGATGCGGTCGGCATAGGCCAGGGCTTTCATCAGCAAAGGCCGGTAGAAGAACAGGATGAGTTTCTGACGCACCACATCGCTGTGGTAAGTGATGACGGTGGGCCGCCCTTTCCCGAAAAGGAGGTTGGCTACTTCTCCAGGCGGATACGGGAAGTGCAGGTGCGCCACATCGGCGGGCAGGCGGCCCATCTGGATGAAGAAGGCCAAACTGAGCGGGGTGGAAGCCACGTGGGCCAGCCGTGCTGCCTTGACCACCCGCACCCCTTCCATCTCCCCGACTTCGGTCCGGCAGGTGAGGCTGGTCACCAGCACCGTAACCTGATGCCCCCGGCGTGCCTGCTCACGGGCCAGCATCCTGATGTGGTTCTCGATGCCGCCGATCACGGGATGGTAGTCTTTGTAAACGTGGAGGATGCGCATCTTTGGACCTCAAAAGAGATTTTCCAGCGGCATTGTCGCTGGAAAATCATATTTCCCGGACCTTTATCAGCACCCGCCGGCGGCGAGGGCCATCGAATTCGGCCAGGTAGATTCCCTGCCAGGTGCCCAGCACCAGCTTGCCCCCGGAGACGAACACAAAGGCGCTGCATCCGGTCATCGTGACCTTGATGTGGGCGTCGGCGTTGCCCTCGGTATGATGGTAGGGGGCATCCCGGGGCGCTACCTTCCGCAGGGTATCGGCGATGTCCCGCCGCACGGAAGGGTCCCAGGTCTCGTTTATGGTGATGCCTGCGGTGGTGTGGGGCACGAAGAGGTAGCATATCCCTTCCTTCACCCCGCTTTCTGAGACCACCTTCTGCACTTCGCCAGTGATGTCCACAAGTTCTTCACGGTTGCGTGTCTGGACCTCTATTTGCACCATCGTTAACCCTCCGTAAGGAAAGGATTGATTTTAACGGTGGCGATGCTGCCGTTAAAATCAATCAGCCCTCTTGTTTTCATCTGAGGTTTCAGATGATTGAGCTGCTTTCTGCTCCAGGAGTTTTTCCAGCATCTGGATTTCCTGAGGAAGTTCTTCCGGTTTAACATCCAGTTCCCTGATCTGGTTCAAATGTTCGATTGCTTCCTCGAAGGCGCCTGTGGAGGTCTTTAAGCGAGCCAAGTTTATATGAACTTGGGCCTTTAAGTAATCGGCCCTTTCTCCCTTGAATTCCTCTACCATATCCATAGCCTCGTTAAAGGCGGCCTCGGCTTCCTCCCACTTCTCTTGGTCAGCGTAGATGTCCCCTATAAGGAGCAAGTTCAGGATGATAACAGCGGCGTTCCCTCTTTTACGGTTCAATTCCAGCAGCCGTTTTGAGGCTTCAAGGGATTCTTCGAGCCTGTCCAGTTCCACATAGCACTTGGTTAGAGCATTCAGGACATAGGTTTCCAGGTCATTTCTTATGGCTTCGGGGAGTTCCACTGCTTCGAGTTTCTCGAGGAATTTCTCAAACCAGCGTCTGGCATCACCGAATCTTCCCTGGTCGAAGCTGATGAAGCCTCGTATAAAGATAGCACGCAGGTGTAACATCTCATCTTTGACTTTCGGGGCCAATTTCAGGGCCTGGGTGATGAATTCTTTGGCCTGCTCGTATTCGCCTTCATCTGCGGCAAGTTCACCCAGGCGAGTGAGAACCCGTGCCATCCCCAGCGGGTCTTCTAGCTCCTCGTATTCCGCCTTGGCTTCTAGATAATAGCTCTTAGCTTGCTCCAGTTCGCCCTTTTCACTCGCTATTTTCCCCAGCATAAGGAGGGCATCGGCAGCCCGTTCCTGATAGCCTATGCGACGGGCGGTGTAGAGGGCTTCCTTGGCGAACTTTTCCGCTTCTTTGAAATCCCCCTCTGCGTTCAACGTATATGCCAGAGCATAAGCGGTCTCGGCTATGTAAGGTTTGCCGTCCAATTGGCGATGGAGTTTCAGGGCATCACGGTAGGCTTCTATCGCTTCCTGCGTCCTTCCCAGCTCTGCAAGCACTCCCCCCAGCTTATAGAGGGTCTCGGCTTCCCTGGCTTTATAACCGAACTCCCTTGAAAACTCCAATGCTTCTTGATACCACTCTACGGCCTCTTCAAGCTCGCCCATCTCATCCGAAAGGTCGCCTAAGAAGTCGAGTATCATTCCCTTCTGCTGGGAATCGTCGCTTGCCATATCCAAGGCTTCCAACAAAAACTGGCGGGCCTTCTCCAAGTTCCCTTCGGCAGATTCTATCAGGTACTGAAGTGTGATAGCGAAGGCCAAGTCATCGTTGGTACCGAATTTCTCGGTGTAATCCCTATATTCCTCGGCCAGCTTGCGGGCCTGGGCAAAGTGATTCGTCTCTAACTCGCACTTCATCAGCCACATCCAGGGATAGCGCTGCAATCTAGCGTCCCCCAGCTCTCGGAAGCATTCCCTTGATTTTCTGAGGAGCTTGCGGGCCTTGGCGAATTCCCTCAAGTGGAGGAATATTACCCCCATCACGTAATCCAATGTAGCCTTATCCCGGCGTGCTTCCGGACTGCGCCCCCGCAGCCCTTTCCGAAGCGGGTCAAATAAATCCACCCATTGCCTGGGTTCCTGAGAAGCGAAGAAGGGGGAGAATTCCAACTCACTAATGAGGAAAGAGGGAAGGAGGAACTCAGCACTGACCAACTCGAAGATTTCAGGCAACAATGCGGTAATAAGCCCTCGAACCACAGGGGAGATGATGAACAACAAAGGGCATCTGAGCAAGATGTATTTCCCCTGGTTATTGCTCATATCGTTAAAGATTTCGCCGCCGATTTTGAGGGATTCGTTTGATATGAAGAGGTCCGGGGAATAGACCAAAGCCACGGGGGAATCTGAGGCTTCCTCAAGCCTCTCGGCAATAAATTGGCTCAGGGGAATATCCATCGCAGGCGAGATTTCCACCTCCACTACTGGACGTTTGAGCTCGGCTTTGGTCGCCAGGACGAAAGCCCGCTGAAACAGGGGGTCATCGGTTACGGCAAAATAGAGGGCGAAGCCTTTGGCCTTCTCCAGCCTTGAAATCAGTTTGGTGAACACTTCAGGCTTTCGTGTACTCTTGGGCATAATTTCCTCCTGATGATCGGTTTCTGGG
>DRAO01000259.1 GCA_011041825.1 Chloroflexota bacterium | reverse complement strand
GTAATTATAGTGAGCAGGCTCATCGGGGGCCTGCCAGGGCGGGGTGTAAACGGCGTAGAGGATGCCGATGGCGATATAGGCAAGGATGATGGCAGCAATAAGGGCACGCTCACGCATCTTCAGCCTCGCAGGATAATTGAAGGAAAAGGCATCTTATGCAATCTTGTAAGCAGGAGTGAACGAATCTAGCTTTTTGGCCCTCTGAGGCTGGCTTTGATAAGGGCTTCGGGAGCACGTGTGGGATGGCCTTCCAGGTCAAGGAAAGCGCCAGTAGACCAGGCTCGGGCCAGGAGTTCCCCATCTCTTACCCGGATGATTTTATGCCCCCAGGTGCCATGGGTGCGGGCCATCGCTGCCAGCCAGCTGTGTATCTCAATTTCATCGCCTTCTAAGGCCGGATGCAAATACTCTATTTCAATGCGGGTTTGCACGATTGTGATGCCCATTTCCCGCAGGCGGGAAGAAGGGAAGCCCGCTTCGGTGATGGCATCAAATTTGGCTTGCTCAAGCCAGTTCAGGTAAACGGCATTGTTGACGTGTCCTGCCGAGTCCAGTTCATAGCGCTGAACCCGCCGCCGATGGATGTAACAGCAGGGGTTTTCGGTAGGTTTTTCACCTCGCATCGGCTTTAAATCCCTTATTGCCACCTTGCCAGTGGGTTGGAAGACCTCCTTCATCTCACGGGGCATCCGGACGGGCCGACCTGTGCGGGCGTCAATCAATGCCCAGCGACTCTGGGCCCTGCCAATGATGGAGCCATCTTTATCCCGGGTGAGGAGGTATTCCCGAAAAGCGCTGGCATAGGTAACCCGGCTGAGCCAGGTGGTGACGTTAATGGTATCCCCGTAATAGGCTGGAGCTATGTGTTCCATTATGGTACGCCTTATCACCCATATCCACCCCAGCTCCCGGTAGCGTTCCCAGGTGTATCCCACGCTTTCCGAGGCTTCCATCGCCGCTTGCTCGCAATATCGCAGGTAGACAGCATTGTTCACGTGGCCCAGGCTGTCCAGTTCATAGATGCGAACTTTGAAGGGGCGGGTAAAAACGTGTGCCATTTTGACCTCCCCATTTCTGAGAAAGCTCCGAACCAGCGGGGATGTGTCTCATTCAGGCCTGGGGCTGGCGTAAAAGCCTTTACCTTCGAGGGCATCAACGATGGCTCTGGCTTCTTCAACCAGATTGGCGTCCATATCGAACACGGCTTTGCCTTGTTTATCGGCCTCTAAGGCCAAGGGGCTATAGGAGAGGAAGCCCAGGAAGGTGAAATCGGGCAGGTTTTCCCGGAGGAATTCCCTATCGCTTTGGTCACGTACTTTATTGCCCACCACGAATACCCTTTCAATGCCTATGTCGGCAGCGAGGCGCCGAACAGTTCGAGCCGTCTGGAGGCTGCGTTGCCCCGGCTCAACCACGATGATGAAAGCATCCACCGCTTTGGCAGTTGCCCGGCCCAGGTGTTCCACTCCCGCTTCCATATCCATAATGAGCACTTCTTCCCTCTGGAGGAGCAGGTGAGTTACAAGGGCTTTGAGGAGCACGCTTTCAGGACACACACAACCTGAACCGCCTCTCTCCACCGTTCCCATCACCAGGAGCTTTATCCCCCGGTGTTCCACCGAAAACCTATCGGGTATGTCATCCACACGGGGGTTCATACGGAAGAAGAGGCCATAACCCCCGGGTTTGGCGCCAGTGCGCTCTTCGATGAGGTCTTTCATCTGGGAGATGGGGGTAACCCGAGCAGTTAGATCCGGCGGAAACCCCAACGCAGCTGCCAGGTTACCGTCGGGGTCGGCATCAATCGCTATGACTTTGAAGCCCTTCTGGGCGTAGATGTGCGCCATCAGGCTCGCAAGTGTGCTTTTGCCTACCCCGCCTTTGCCACTGATGGCTATCTTGGGCATTGCCTCTCTCCTTTGCCAAGTCCTCTGAGAACGCTAAAAAGCATATGCCAGGTAATCAGGTTCGGCATATTCCACCCTGGAGGATGCCTCCAGGGCGGAGATTACATCCAATTCCCTCCCTTCGGGCACTCGCAGACGTTTCACCCTCAATGCCGGAATCTCATCCACCACGGTTGCCCCCAAATCACGCAGAAGCTCATCCACCTCCGCCTGAGTCACATAGGGGAGGAAACGCACTAACACGTAGCCCGGGCGATGAGGGAGAGAGCCCTCGTTCGGTTGGGGCCGAAAAGGTTTCTCCCACCGTTGAGTTACGCTGCTGGTCTGGCCCATTTTCACGGCTGCGTAAGCATCAATCCTGCCATATCCGAAGAAATCATCCTTGCCAAGGTCGCCAATATCCACTGCCGAAGAGGTGATAACGGATGCCACCCCATCATTGCTCAGGGATGGATTTACCGTCCACACCAGAGCTGCTAAACCCGCCACATGAGGGGCTGCCTGGGATGTACCTGCCATCCAGAGGTAATCCCCATAGCCTTTCCCCCGCCAGAAGGTGCTCATAATCCAGTGGTTGGGGTCGGTATCGGCATCTGATTCGGGATTGCCCCCGGGGGCAGCCACGTCCACATAATCTCCCGCCTCGGAATAAGAAGCGTGTTCATCGTTATATCCGGTGGCGGCCACTGCCAGGACATTGGGGTAAGCGGCAGGGTAAATGACGGGGTTTCCCTCCTGGTAATAGTTACCGGCGGCTGCTACCAGCAGGCATCCTTTGGTGTAGGCTTCGTTCACGGCATTTTGCAGGGTCTGGCTGGAGGCCTGGCTTCCGAGGCTAAGGTTGATGATTCGGGCTCCGTTGTTGGCAGCCCAGATTATCCCATTGGCTATATCGTAATGCGAACCTTCGCCATCGGCATCCATAACCTTAACGGGCATAATCCTGGCCCCCCAGGAAACCCCGGCGATGCCGATGCCGTTGTTGCTCACGGCAGCGGCTATCCCTGCCACGTGGGTCCCGTGGCCGTTATCGTCAGAGGGGTCGGAATCACCGTTCACGAAATCATACCCGTTCACGATTTTGGCCGCCAGGTCGGGATGTCCTGTGTCCACCCCCGTGTCCAATATGGCTATGATGGTATCATTGCCAGTGGTGATGCCCCAGGCGGAAGGGGCATTTATGCGGCGGAGGTTCCATTGGTAGGTTTCGTAATATGAGTCATTAGGGGTGATGGATGTAGGGGGAGGGGTGACTTCAGAATAGTTCTTAAGGATAAGAGGCAGGTAAACAGGGCTCAGGCCACCTTCGTAGTAAATTTTCACCGCACTGATGCAAGGAACATTGCAAGGGAAGCCACAATCCGGGCAACAGCGGAGGTCTATACGATATTGGATGTAACGAGATTCAGGGTAGAGATTGCAATTAGGGTCTACGATTTCAGCAGGGCCATCATAGACCCATTTACCTATTTCCGGGTCGTACTTTGGCCCCGTCCACTCAGTCCAGCTGTCATCAGGCCACGGGGTATCGCCTGTCCTGGTTTGGAAGGTAATTTTGGTGCCCAGGGGAGTTACTCCCCACCATTCCAGGTAATACCACTTAGCCTTAGCACCGGCATCTATTATGGGGGAGATGTAAGTGCCGGTATCGGTGATGAGGGGCCTGGTGAAGAAGATGTCTCTATCACCTTGCCCCCCGCTGAGGGGGTCGGTATAGCGGTTATCATCCCAGACCACATAAGGGGCTTCGATACGGCATCCGCAAGGGCCGCCCCAAATCTCCCTAGTTATGGCCCTAGTTATGGCAGGACGGTATTGTCTGGCTGCGGCAGGGCTGTATTTTATGTAATCTTCGTCCAGGAAAGGTTGTATCTTGACGTTATCGTTGACGGAATAATTACCATAGGAGTTGCAGATGTTTTCGATGTTAAACTGGGTGCAGAAGCATACCTGCACCGTTGAGCCTTCAGGGCATCCTTCAAAGATAGGAACAGGCTCGCATATTTTCTCTTCGCAGGCAGAATTGCAAGGCGGAGGAGGTGAGGGCCACAGCTTTTCCTCAGGGCTGACGTTAATAGGTTGGCAGGTATTGGCTAGGAAGATGTCGTAATTCCAATCATCGTAGTTTCTCCCATCGGCCCAGGCGATGTGAATGCCTATACTCGGGTAAGTGTCGAGGTCATTAAGTCTGGGAGTCACATCAGGGTGCCACTGTTTGGAGGGTTCAATGGCCC
>DRAO01000038.1 GCA_011041825.1 Chloroflexota bacterium | reverse complement strand
TTAAAAAGCATTTTTTGAAGTGTTTTCTCGTGCGGGGGCGAAGCCCCCGCACGAGAAAACACCCACTTTTTCTATCCCTAGCCTGCGGAGTAGTTTCCAACCCCGGAGTTTTTCAACACCCTCCACTCAGGTGATATTGTCTTGCGGGAAATTTTGTGTTATTATGGAATAAAATTCCGGAACGGAGCCTCAATATGGGTCGGAGAGAGACGGTAATTATCTTGGATTATGGTTCCCAATATGCCCAGCTTATTGCCCGCCGGGTGAGGGAATGCCGGGTATACAGCGAATTGCTACCCTGGGATACACCTGGTGAAGAGATAACCAAGCTTAACCCCAAAGCCTTCATCCTCTCCGGGGGACCGGCCAGTGTGTACGAAGAAGATGCCCCTTCCCTGCCTCCTTATGTCATCGAGAGCAACCTCCCTGTGCTGGGCATCTGCTATGGGATGCAGCTCCTGGCCCATCATCTGGGCGGACGGGTAGCTCCTGCGGGTCGGAGGGAGTACGGCCCTGCCCGGCTTCGTGTGCTTCAGCCTGACCCTCTCTTTGAAGGCTTGCCGGAGACGATGCAAGTATGGATGAGCCATAGCGACAGGGTGGAAGAGATGCCCCCTGATTTTATAACCCTCGCTTGTACCGATAATTCCCCTTGCGCTGTGATGGTTCACCGCACCCGGCCCATATATGGAATTCAATTTCACCCCGAAGTTGTTCACACCCCCTATGGCCGGAATATCATAGCCAATTTCCTGTTCAAGGTATGCGGCTTGGATGCTACCTGGACCCCCGGCTCCTTTATCGAGGAAAGTGTGGCCCGCATCCGGAATCAAGTAGGTGATGGCAAAGCCATAGCTGCTCTATCGGGTGGGGTGGATTCCTCAGTGGCTGCCGCTATAGTGGGAAAGGCCATTGGCAAGCGGCTCACCTGCATCTTTGTGGACCACGGGCTCTTGCGGGAGGGTGAATCCTCACGGGTGCTCTCTCTCCTGAGGAAGCACCTGGATGCCCAAATTGTCCTTGTGGAAGCTAAGGAGCGCTTCCTGAGGAAATTACGTGGTGTCACGGACCCCGAGGAAAAACGGCGCATCATCGGCGAGGAATTCATCCGGGTCTTCGAGGAAGAGGCGAGTCAGTTAAAAGATGCAAAGTTCCTCGTCCAAGGCACCATATATCCTGATGTCATCGAATCCCGGGCCTCAGCCACCGGCAAAGCCGCCGCCCGCATCAAAACCCACCACAATGTAGGAGGATTGCCTGCGGATATGCGGTTTGAGTTGATAGAACCATTACGCTATCTCTTCAAGGATGAGGTGCGGGAAGTGGGGCTGGCTTTAGGGCTGCCGGAGGAATTAATCTACAGGCAACCCTTTCCTGGCCCCGGCTTAGCCGTGCGGATTTTAGGCGAGGTTACGGAAGAGCGGTTACGCATCCTCCGTGCTGCTGATGCCATAGTGACTGAGGAAGTGGAGAGGGCGGGATTAGCGAAGGAGCTATGGCAATATTTTGCCATCCTCACGCCCATCCGTTCTGTGGGAGTGAGGGGAGATGCCAGGGCTTATGATTACGTGGTTGCCATCCGAGCGGTGCTTTCCACCGATGGGATGACCGCCGACTGGGCCCGACTCCCTTATGAACTCCTGGCTCGAATCTCAGGCCGCATTGTCAATGAAGTCCCAGGCGTGGGCCGGGTGGTTTATGACATCACCCCCAAGCCACCAGCCACAATAGAATGGGAATAAGCTGATGCCATCGCCCTTGACGCAGGATGATGACTCTGCTCCAACGGGAGCAACATCTTAGCGATGATTGGATAATTCGGAACTCGCTTTGCCCCTCATCCCCGGCATCCTGGTTTACAAGGCTGAGATGGGTGGGGATGTGCAGGCTCAGTTGGAGAGGGTGCTGAAATTAGTCTTCCTAACAGCAAGAACGCTGTTGGAAGGGGAAAGAAATGAATTCTACGCTCGGACCTAAGGGCTTTGCTCCCATAACCGAGGAGTTGCTCCAGGAAATTGTGAACCGGATGGTCGAGGCACTGCATCCGGAGAAGATCGTGCTCTTTGGCTCCTGGGCTTACGGCACACCTACGCCCGATAGCGATGTGGATTTGTTAATTGTGATGGAAACAGATGCATCTTATGTAGAGCGCTATCTTGCTGTCTCCCGGCTTTTACGGCCTCGGCCTTTCCCTGTGGACATCATTGTTAAGACCCCGGAGGAGATAAGTGCTGCTTTAGAGGGAGGCGACTTTTTCATTCGGGAAATTATCACAAAAGGCAAGGTGCTTTATGAGCGGGACGGAGGATAAGATGATGTTAATGTGCGACGCACCTTAGGGGTGCGTCGCACATTAACGCTTCTTGAAATCAAGCTAGGAGGTGCCATTATGCGAATCGTACTCGATGCAATGGGTGGGGATTATGCCCCGCCGGTGGCGGTGGAAGGGGCTGTGATGGCGGCCAGGGAGTTCGGAATCGAGGTGGTGCTGGTGGGCAGAGAAGATGAAGTGCGGACGGAGCTCGCCAAGCACGACACATCCGGCCTCAAGTTGCCCATCGTGCACGCCTCGCAGGTGATCGAAATGCAAGAGCATCCTGCGGCGGCGGTGAAAGCCAAGCCCGATTCCTCGATGGTGGTGGGGATGAAGATGCTCAGGCGAGGCGAGGCCGATGCCTTCGTCTCGGCGGGGAATTCGGGCGGGGTGCTGGCGGCAGCCCTCTTCCACCTGGGGCGCATCAAAGGCATCAAACGCCCCGCCCTCTCGACAATTTACCCCTTCTTCGATAAAGAGAAGAAAGCCGCTTCCTACTGCTTCCTCATTGACGTGGGGGCCAATGCCGAATGCAAGCCGGAAAACCTGCTCCAATTTGCCCTGATGGGCCACGTCTATGCAGAGAAGATACTGGGTATAGAGAACCCTCGAATTGGGCTGCTCTCTAACGGTGAAGAGGAAACCAAGGGGACGGTGGTGGTGCAGGAGGCCCATCAACTCCTCAAGCAGAGCGGGCTCAACTTCATCGGCAACGTAGAAGGCAAAGACATCCCAATGGGGATGGCCGATGTGGTGGTCACCGATGGCTTCACTGGGAATGTGGTAGTGAAGCTCTCAGAAGGGTTGGCTATGGCTTTATTTTCGTTCCTTAAAGTGGAGATAGAGAAGAGGCCGTTAGCAACCCTGGGAGCGCTCTTGGCACGGCCAGCTTTTAAAGCTATGGCTAAAGTCCTCGATTACCGGGAATACGGGGGAGGAGCGCTCCTGGGAGTGGATGGCGTGGTCATCATAGCCCATGGCCGCTCTGACGCCATCGCTATCAAGAACGCCATTCGGGTGGCTAGAAAGGCCGTGGAAACCCGAATGATAGAGGCTATAAAACAAGGCCTGGAGGAACTTCTGCCTTCAATCCCTGGGAAAGGAGCTTAGCTATGAAAAGGGTGGCTTTACTGATACTGATAACTTTATTGAGCCTGGCCTGCACACTTATAACTCCCGCAGCTAGGGAAACTGAGGTTAAAGAGGTTTGCCTGGCTAAGGGGCTGGACACCGAATACAAGCCGGTAAATCCCACCAATTCATTTGCCCCTCTGGAAACTTTCTACTGTTCGGTTCAAGTGAAGAACGCCAGGAAAGGTGTTGCAATCGCCGCCAAGTGGTACTATGGTGACCAGCTCATATACCAGACTTCCACTCCGCTCCAAAGAGGCACACAATATGTGGGGTTCGAGCTTACATCATCGGAACCCTGGCCAATAGGGGATTACAAAGTGGAAATATACCTGGGGGATAAACTCGCCCGTACCGCTAAGTTCGTTGTCAGTCCCCCGGAAGGAGCCATACCTTCCGTGGTTAAGAAAGTGGTATTGACCAGGGGAGTGGATGCCGAAGGGAACCCCACTGCTCCCGCCATAGTCTTTTCGCCGCAAGATACCATCTACTGCACCGTAAAGGCCGATGGTGGACTCTATTCCCGTGTTCAGGTCAAGTGGTATTATCAGGGTCAGCCTGTAGAAGCTGAGCAAGACACCTTTGTCTTCCAGGAAAATTCCCCCGATGCCAACTTGGTTTTCTTCCTGAAGCCGTCTCCCCAGCTCCCCGAGGGCGACTACACGGTGGAGATTTACTTGGATGGCAAGCTCACCAAGGCTTTGGACTTCTCCGTGCAGGGTGCAATAGCGGCTGTCAC
>DRAO01000167.1 GCA_011041825.1 Chloroflexota bacterium | reverse complement strand
TCCTGAGGGAGTTCCCTTATGTAAAGAATCTGGTGAAAGCCCGGGGCAAGCTGGGGGAAACCCTTCCCAAGCTTGCAGCACTCGATTGGACGGTAATTAGCCTGGTAACACTGGCAGCCCTTTCGCTCTTCTGGGCCGAGAACTTCGGCGTGGCCATACACGAATTTCGGACCGTAATTGTAGAATCGGCGCTGTTCTACGGATTGATACGGTGGAGCACGGAGAAGAAAGGGAGTTCTGCTGCCTGGCTTCTTGTTGATGCCCTGGTTCTGGGGGCTGTTTTGGTCTCGCTGGTAGGATTGTTCCAGTTCATCCGGGGCGAAGTCATCACCGCCGAAGGTGTACGGAGGGTGAGGGCTTTCTACGGCTCACCCAATAACCTGGGGCTTTTTTTGGGCCGGATAGTCCCCATTGTGATGGCGATAGGGATATGGGGCAGGGGCTTAAGGAGGTCAACCTACGCCCTAGCTGGGGTGCCCATCGTGGCAGCCCTTTACCTCACCTTCTCACGTGGGGCCTGGTTCCTGGGACTTCCGGCTGCCCTCGCCTTTATGGGGCTTATGCGGGGGCGGAGGGCAACTCTGGTCACCTTAGCCTTTTTACTCGCTCTCAGCCTGGCTTTCCTGCCTTGGATGGGGACGGAACGCTTCGCCACCACTTTCGAGCTGGCCAAAGGCACCGGCTTCTTCCGTATCAAGCTGTGGCAGGCCAGCGTGAATATGCTCCGAGACCATCCCATCTTGGGGGTAGGGTTGGATAACTTCCTCTATCAATACCGCACCCGCTATGTGCTCCCCGAAGCCTGGCAAGAACTGGACCTCTCACACCCCCATAACATATTGCTGGATTGGTGGACCCGGCTGGGCATCGGCGGGGTGGCGCTACTGGGGTGGATGCTCTGGGCTTTCTTCGCAACGGGCATAAGGAATTACCGGCAGATGCCCGGGGGGATGGAGAAAACCTTGCTCTTGGGCCTTATGGCTTCGATGGTGGATTGCTTGGCTCATGGCCTCATTGATAATTCCTTCTTCTTAGTGGATTTGGCTTTTACATTTATGCTGTCCTTGGCCTTATGCGCTAGGGAAGGAGCGGATTGATGCTGAGGGGAAATAAGAGCTATGCTGATGCAATTATTGCTCTGTCCATAGGGGCAGCGGGGATGGTCCTTTACCTCCGCACCTTGGCCCCTTCTGTTGCCACCATCTTCGATGATAGCCTGGAGTTCCAAGTGGTATGTCCTACCCTCCGCATCGCCCATCCGCCAGGATACCCCCTTTACACCTTGTTGGGGTGGTTGTTCACCCACATACCATTGGGTGATCCGGCCTACAGGGTTAACTTGCTCTCGGCTTTAGCTGGCTCGTTAACGCTTGCGTCGCTCTATTTGTTCACTTGCTGCCTGGTGAAACATCGCTGGTCATCCTTGCTGGCTCCCCTTTTCCTCTCCCTGTCCCCCGTGTTCTGGTCGCAATCCACCATAGCCGAAGTCTACACTTTGCACACCCTGATGGTCATTTTAAGCCTCTACTTTGCCCTGAAAGCCGTCCGGGAGCATAAAGAGCGTTATCTCTTCCTCTCTGCTGCGTTCACCGGCCTGGGCTTAGCCCATCACCGTACCTCTGTCTTCCTGATTCTACCGCTGGCGCTAGCAGGCTGGAAGGTGGCCAAGCCCAAGGGTAGAACCCTCTCCCTTACGCTGCTTGCTTTGACGGCTCCTCTGCTTTTGTACGGCTATATCCCACTGAGGGGTATGTCCACCACATCCCTCGATGGGACTTATCGGAATACGCCTGTGGGTTTTATCCAGTGGGTTACCGCCAGTGCTTATGGCGTTTTCCTGCGAGCCAATCCTCTGGCTGGCCCACGGCCCTTCTCATTTTACCTCCACCTGTGGTGGGGGCAGTTTGGGCCGATAGGGCTTGCAATTGGGCTTATTGGCCTGCTGAGATTGATCAAGGGAGGATTTGAAGCCCTGCTCTGGTGGACGGCTTTCATCCCCTTTACAGCTTTCGCTGCCATCTACAGAGTGCCGGATGTGGAGGTTTTCTTCCTCCCCTCCTTCGTGCTCTTCTCATCGGCCATAAGCCTGGGAGGAGATGCAATTTCGGAGTTGCGGATACCCGCCCGGAAAGTTTTAATCGCAATGAGCCTGGCCCTGGTGATTGCCCAGCCCCTGGTGATAGCCGTCCGTAATTTTCACGAACTGGACAGGAGCGATGATTGGGACATGTACGAACTGGGGGTTGATTGGCTCTCTTCCATCCCGGAAGGAAGAGCCACCGTGGTGGGTATCTTAGGAGAGATAACGCTTATGCGCTATTTCCAGGAACTTTATAGGCTCCGCCCCGACATCACCCTAATCCCTGCCGACAGGGAGGAGGAGCGCCTGGAAGCGCTGGAGCAGATGATAGCCGAGGGCAAAGTTGTCTACCTCACACGCCCCTTATCCATCCTCCCTTCCCTTTACCGTCTGTGGGCTCGTGGGAGGCTCATCAGGGTTTGGGATACAGCGCCCCCCGAGGAGCCGCCGCAGGAGAGGATAGGGCGGGAAATCGTGGACGGCTTGGTGTTGGAGGGATACGACGTAATGGTGCTTCCTTCTCTGCCCTCCTGGCCAGCCTGGACACTGTGGAAACCGGAACCACCGACCTATCCGATTAGGGTGCGTGTGAGCCTGCACTGGCGGGTAAGAGCGGGGCATTGTTGTGTTTCGGAGGAGTTGAAGTTTTCAGTGCGGCTATATGATCTCCAGGGGAATATGAAGGGCCAGCAGGACAAAGTACCGGTGCATTTTGCGTACCCGGTAACCCGCTGGCACCCTGGTGAGGTAATCTTAGATGCATACGACTTCAAAGTGCCCGAGGGAGATTACACCCTGGTGGTGATTGCCTATGATCCCGCCACTGGGGTGGAAAAAGGCCGGGTGGAAGCAGGGCCGATTAAAATCCGATGAGCTAGGTGCGTGATTCCATCGAATCCTTCCCCTCCGCTAGCCTCTGCAGGAATTCCCTATCTGCCTCCGTAAGGCGGGCCTTTTTCAACAGGTCTGGGCGACGTTGCCAAGTCCTCAAAAGGGATTGCTCCCTGCGCCATTGGGCAATGGCTGCGTGATTGCCGGAGAGGAGGACTTCGGGCACTTTATAACCACGAAAATCGGCTGGGCGGGTGTAATGGGGATACTCTAGAAGCCCATCTGTGAAGGAATCCTCGAACACTGCTGTGGGGTCGCCTAACACGCCTGGTATCAGTCGGGTCACAGCATCCACGATGACCATTGCCGGGATTTCCCCCCCTGTCAGAACGTAATCACCGATGGAGATTTCATCGTTAGCCAGGTGGATTCGCACCCTTTCATCTACCCCTTCGTAATGACCGCATATAAGCACGATGCGTTTGTGCTGAGCCAGTTCCCAGGCTACCTCTTGGGAAAAAAGCCTCCCTTGGGGGGTTAACAGGATCACCGGCACGTTGGGCTTTTCCCCTTCCTTCAGCCCCAGTATGCTTTCTACTGCCCTGAAGATAGGCTCCGGTTTCATCACCATTCCACCGCCACCGCCGTAAGGGTAATCGTCGGTGATTTTGTGCTTGCCGGTGGCATAATCCCTTATGTTGTGGATGGTGATGGAGACTAAACCCGTCTCTCGGGCTCGCTTTATAATGCTCTCCTCAAAAACCCCCTTGAACATCCCTGGGAAGAGGGTGAGTATATCGAAATGCATTTCTCACACCCTTCGTGTATGATTTTAATAAGCCCTATCTATTTATAGTCCTTTGCAGAAAAGTAGAAAACAACTCCTTGGAAAGTAAACATAAAGCGGGGGGCACGGGGGTGTCCCCCCGAAATTTCCTCCCTTAATTAACTTGGGGAATAGTTCCTCCTTGTATGGACTTTTGCAAAAGACTATAAAAACCCCGGGAATCAATCTCCCGGGGTATGCACCTTAGGTGGGCGAAACAGGACTCGAACCTGTGACCTCCTCCTTGTAAGGGAGGCGCTCTAACCAACTGAGCTATTCGCCCACCATCGAGTAGCCAAATCCGTTATAAATATACCACAAATTCGCTTTTAAAGCAAAACGACTAAGGTTAGCGTATCAAGTTTGGGACAAGGTCGCTGTAGTTCCCCCAAGAGATAGCTGATGCGCATACTGTTTCTTGTATGATTTGGCGTTGTTAGCTACAAGATGTAG
>DRAO01000069.1 GCA_011041825.1 Chloroflexota bacterium | reverse complement strand
TTAAAAAGCATTTTTTGAAGTGTTTTCTCGTGCGGGGGCGAAGCCCCCGCACGAGAAAACACCCACTTTTTCTATCCCTAGCCTGCGGAGTAGTTTCCAACCCCGGAGTTTTTCAACACCCTCGAATGCCTTTCCTTTGTCAAAAAGAGGGAAAATTGTTATAATTTATTAAAGAGATTTCATCCCCTCTTGGAGGAGGCAGCCGATGCGAATCAGAGACTTTGTCCCCTCAGATGCCCCGAGATTGGTGGAAATCCTCAAGGCTAACCAGCAGTATGGTCACCCTGAGTTAGATGGCCCCGAAGCGATGATGCGTGTCCATCAGTGTGAAGCGGCGGAATTCCTGGTTGCCGAGGAGGATTACAAGGTAGTTGGCTTTATCAGAGGCGTTTACGATGGTTCCAGAGCCATAATTCACCTGGCCTCGGTAGACCCGGAATATCAAGGACGGGGAATAGGGAGGGCGTTAGTCAACGCCATTGCCAAACGTTTCAAGGAAAGAGGTGCAGCTTCTCTGGCAGTGACCGTGCCAGGGGAGACTGGCTTCTGGAAGAAGATGGGCTTCCGGCAGACCATCCGGATAATGTTCGCCTACCCCATAGAGGATGTCCTGGCTGCATCAGCTCCCCCTGAGGAAGCCGGACCCCAGAAGAAGTTGTAAAATACCCAGAAGAGGTTCTTCTGCAAAGGCGAGGAGTTTGCTGATGGCCCCAGGTTCGATGAAGACAAGGCTGAGCAAAATCCAGCGTAAAGGCTTTTATCCTTTTCCCCCTGTATGGCGATTGAGACTTAAGCCCTGGTTCTTTATCCTTGGACTTTTCTTCCTATCCCCCTTTATAATATTGGCTTTCCTTAACGAAAGCCTTTCCCCTCTGGTCGGTTTGATTGTCCTCTTATTGATACTTTTTGGGGTGGTGCTTTCACGAGGGTCCATCATTATTATCTTTAAGCCAGAGCTGGGGGAGAAGTTAGTGTACCTCCACAATCTCACCCATTTGTTCCAGGAGGATATGGAACCCCGTCGCTTGATAGGAGAGCTGTGCAAGGGCTTGGCTGAACTGCTTGAGTGCAAAAGGGTGTACTGCTTCACCCTGAATACACGCAAAAAGCGTTATGAGCCTTTCGCCTGGTTTGATGAAGAAGGGGACGGCCTGGCCGAGAGCATCCCTGCCTACGATAAGCTCCTCGATTACCTCCTGGATAGAGAGAAGCCTGTATACCTGCATTCTCCTGAGGATGCTCATTACTTCTCAGGCCTTACCTCTTCTACCAGGGAATTCTGGTCCAAGCTGGGTTTCGTGGCTCTTGTACCCATAATAAGGCACAACAAGCTCTTGGGGTTCCTGGGATTCTCGGAGAAGGAGGGGAAGGAGGGATTCCTCTCTTTGGAATTAAGGGCTCTTGATCTCCTCACGGTACATTTAGGGCTTTTGTTGGAAAAGGAACACCTTAAGGAAACCCTGAGGAGGCAGGTTAAGGAACTGGCTTCAGCCCAGGAGGCGCTCAGTCAGGTTATGACAAACCCCTATCACCTGGATAGCGTGCTGGAGAAGGCTGTGGAGAGCCTGAAATCAATCTTCCCCCAAGCCCGGGTTGTTGAGTTGTGCCTGTGGGATGAGAGAAGGCAGAAGATGGTGGTCAGCAAAGTTAAAGGGAACACCGGCCTCTACGAAGGTTATGAATACGAGCTGGGGGAGGGCCTCAGTGGCCGCCTGGCTCGGGACCGACATCCCATCCTGATAAGGGATACGTTTAAGGTTAAGAAAGGGGTACTATTGGAGGATGAGACCATCGGTCATTTCCGGTCCTTCATAGGGGTTCCCCTGATTTCCAGTGGAAGGCTTATCGGCAGCCTGGAAGTTGACAGCGATCAGCCGGAAGCTTTTGATATAAATGATTTACGCTTCCTGGAGAGCATAGCCTCCCGTGTGGCAGCCCTTATCGAAAACACCCAGACATATCAGCATCGCCAGAGGGAGAGGGAAGCCCTTATAGGAGCCTATAACATCATAAGCACTTTCCTGGCCTCGGGGATGGAGAACAGGCAAGCCATATCACACATAGCCCAGACCATCTCCAAGGTGATGAGAGCTGATGCCTGTACCGTTAGGATTTGGCAAGGGGAAGAATTGGTGCTGAATCAGTGCATCGGGCCCAGCAGTATATGGGAGCCCCTCCCCTGGGAGAAGCGCCTTTGCGAGGAAGGAAAGCCGGTAAGGGTTAATGACTTACGTAAGGCGGGATTCGGCAGAGATTACAGGGATATGCGGTCATTTATGGCTGTGCCCTTAAAGGCAGGAGAGAGAGGGAGAGGATGGGTAGTGGTGTGGAAGGGGAACCTTATGAGTTCTCGGATGGCGAGGAGGAGCACCTGCAAGCCTTCGCCGCTCAGATTTCAGCTCTGTGGAACAGGATGGTGTTAACCCAGGAATTGGAATTGAAGGCCAAGGAATTATCTGCTTTCTATACCCTATGTCATTCCTTGGAGAAAGCCGAAACCTTAGGCGAACTGGCCGAAGAAGGCCTTAAGGCTGTCACCGAGTTCCTCAAGAACGGCAAGCCGGTGGAGAGTTTCCTGGCGTTATTCACCCTTGAGGAGAAGGCGGATTCCGATGAGCCCTGTGTGAGCAAAACCCAGGCTTTCCCTGTCTTCCTGGCCGACCTTATAAAGACGATCTCTCCCTCTTGCCCCATCGAGGTGTCCAAGGCTGAGGAAATGATGCGTATTATTGAAAAAGCAGGCTTTGAAAATGCCCTGACAGTTCCCTTGGAGTTTGCGGGAAAGGTTTGGGGGATGCTGGCTCTGGTGAGTTCCAGGAGGCTGCAGGAGGAGAAGGTGCAGTTCTTGCAGGCAGCAGCCCGGCAGATAGGAGCAGCAGCGGCTCGGATTATCCTGCATCAAGGATTTGAGGATGTGGGGTGGAAGTTCAAAGAGGCCCTCTCCCTAGTGGCCGATGGAACCTATGTGGTGGGTAGAGGGGGACGGATAAAGGAGTTCAGCGAAAAGGCCCAGAAGATAACTGGCTTCCAAGCCGAGGCGGTCCTAGGTAAGCATTGCCAGGAGATATACGCTCCTCCCAGCAAGCCCCCCCTTGCTATAGAAGCCCTTGGGCACCGTAAGGTGATAATAGCAGAAAAACCCCAGTGGATTAAAACCAGGGATGGTCAGACCATACCTGTGGTAGAGGTGGCTATACCCGTAGTTGATGAAAACCTCTCGATAACCGAGGTAGTGGTTGCCTTTTGGGACCTCTCCCGACAGGAGGAACTCAAGCGAATGCAGGAATTAATCTCTGTATTCCTCCCCCACGAATTGCGAAAGCCCTTGGCTAAGATAAGCCTTAAACTGGACCTCTTCAAAGAATGCCCGGAATGCCTCGAAGGGGAAGAGCGGGAGGATTCCCTTGAAGCACTGAGGCTGCTGGTTGAGGAACTGAAAGGATTGGTGGACGAGGCCGCGGTCATTGCTCGGCTGGAGAGCGGGCGTCTTGAGCTGCGCTCGGAGAACGTGGAAGTAGCGGGGTTGGTAAGGAAGCTTGTGAGGCAGTTCGAGCAAGGAGGCACCCATAAATGGGAGTTGCGTGTCCCTCCCCATCCTGTTTACGCCCTTGCAGACCCGCACCGTACCGGGTTGGTCCTTAGGAATCTGCTGGACAACGCCGTTAAATATTCCCCCAAGAATTCCCTGGTAACGGTTGAGGTTGGGGAAGAGGGGGATGAAATCTTCATCTCCGTGAAAGATAGGGGTATGGGAATCCCTGCCTATTATCAAAGCAAGATTTTCGAGAAATTCTACAGGGTGGATGGGAGGGATTCCCAGCAGGTGGACGGGCTTGGCCTCGGCCTCTACCTCTGTAAGCTTCTGGTAGAAATGCAGGGGGGACGTATCTGGGTGGAAAGCAAACCCCAGAAGGGTTCTAAATTCACGTTTACCCTGCCGAAGGCCAGCTTGATTAATGCTAATGCTTAAAAGCAAAAGCTTCTTCTAATGCAAAGCCATCAATAGGGGGTAATGATGGAAGAGAAGAAGAAATTGATGATTATAGATGATGATGTTGATTTCGTGAAAGACCTGAGCAGGCTTCTGAGGACGAAAGGCTACCAGGTGGTAAGCGTGACCAATTCCAAAGAAGCCCTTCAGGCTATCTACAAGGAAGACCCTGACCTTATCCTTCTAGATATAATGATGCCTGGTATAGATGGCTGGAACATCTG
>DRAO01000147.1 GCA_011041825.1 Chloroflexota bacterium | reverse complement strand
TTGCCCCACGGTGGAGGCAAAAAAGAAAAAAGGAAGCGTTTTTGTGGGCAACGGCGAAGCCGTTGCCCACAAAAACACCTCTCTTTTTGGGACAAAATCCCACTTTTTATGTGACCACGATTAAGTATGGAGCTACCCACTTCATCGCCGCACGAGAAAATACTTCGAAAATCCTTTTTAATTCGCTTTGCCTTTGTTGACAAGTTTGAAAAAGAGTGTTATCTTATAGGGGCTTTCAGAGATAAAGCGGCAGTGGAGCCAGGTTGCCAGGAGGATGCTATGTTTAAAGTTCCCTTTGGCAAAGGAGAGATAGAATTCGAGCTCCCATCCAGTTTTACCGCCGATTTAATAGAGTCCAACGAGGCTGAGCCAGTTTTCGACCTCGATTGGGCGGTGAGAAGAGCCCTTGCCGAACCTGAGAATTCACCTCCGTTGAAGGAACTGGCGAGGCCAGGTGATAAGGTCTGCATCGTCTTCACCGATGCCACCCGTGCGAGCCCGGACGATGTCCTCGTGCCTGCTTTGTTGAGGGAACTCAGGGAAGCGGGCGTGAGAGATGAGGATATTGTCCTCCTCTGTGGTGTGGGGATGCACCGGCCTAGCACTTATGATGAAAAAGTGGCAAAGCTAACCAAGGAGGTAGTTGAGCGGTATAAGGTTGTAGACCACGAACCCCAGAATCCAGAGATGCTGGTCGAATTAGGCGTAACCGCCTCGGGAGTTCCCCTAAGCGTGAACCGCTTAGCTTATGAGGCCGACCTGTTGATAGCCACAGGAGTGGTAGAACCCCATCAATATGCCGGTTACTCAGGAGGGCGTAAGACGGTAGCCATAGGAGCCGCCGGAGAGGAGACCATCGCATATACTCACGGCCCTAAGATGCTTGACCATCCTGGTACTCGCCTGGGCCGCATTGAGGGCAATCCCTTTCACGAGGCAATTACTGAAGCCGCCAAGCGAGCGGGGTTACGCTTTATACTCAATGTGGTCAACAACGAAAAGGGCGAGGTGGTAGCCGTCCGGGCCGGAGACCCGGAAATCGCCTTCCAGGAGCTGGTAACCATCGCCAGGGCCATCTACGAAGTCCCTATTCCCAAGCAATACGATGTTGCCATAGCAGGTGCAGGCTATCCTAAGGATGTGAACCTCTACCAGGCCAGCCGGGCGGCAAGCTATCTCTATTTTGCCCCCACGCCGGTGGTGAAGCCCGGTGGCTTCTTCATCGTTCCGGCTCCCTGCGACGAAGGCCCCGGTCAGGGGGTGGGCGAGCAGAGGTTCTTCGAGATGATGCGGGATGCGCCTGATGTCCACACCATCTTGGAGAACGCCCGCAAATACGGGCTCAAGCCTGGTGAACAGCGGGCTTTCATAATGGCTAAAGTGCTGGAGGAATGTGATGTCATCATCGTGGGAGCCAAAGACCCCGAGATGGTCCGGCAGGCCAAGATGATCCCCGCTGCCGATATGGATGAAGCCTTCCGCATTGTAATGGATAAGCTGGGCAAGGAAGCCGAAGTTCTCATCGTCCCTCACGCCTTGCTCACGCTGCCGATAGTGCAGGCTTAGCAAATCGCCTGGCGTGAACCGCCTATGGAGGTGCACGTCGGACATTCACAGAGTAAAGAGGGCAGAGGGACGGAGCATTCATAAGACCATTTCGCCGGAGAACGAGGATGGAGAGTTTAACAAAAATGGAACTCCCCTCCGAAGAGCAATATCTTTTCTGCATCCGTTGTGGCCGATGCCTGCCCGAATGCCCCACCTACAGGGTGACCCTTAAAGAGACCCATTCCCCTCGGGCCAGGGTGATGCTGGTGCGGAAGTTTGTGGAAGGGGAATTGGAACCATCCCCTAACTTCATTGACCAGATTTACCGCTGTCTCGATTGCCTGGCGTGCAACGAAGTCTGCCCGGTGGGCATCAAACCCGCCGATTTAGCCCTTCAGATGCGGGCTTATTTCCACCGCACTCAGCCTCAGCCCTGGTTCAAGCCCCTTCTCTTTCGGGGGTATTTCCCCCATCCCGGGCGTATCGAACTCTCGATGCTCCCTGTGGCCATCTATCAACGCCTGGGGTTGCAGAAGCTCCTGCACTCCTTGAAGCTCAACTGGCTTTTCCCCGCCCAGCTACGGGATTTAGAGCGGCTTCTCCCTAACCCCATACCTCTGCGCCCCCTGCGACATCGCCTTCCCGAAACCATCCCTGCCCAGGGGGAGAGGCGCTACCGGGTGGGCTTCTTCCTGGGGTGTTTCCAGAACACGGTCTTCGCCGAGGTGAGCTGGGCTTCCATCCAGGTGCTTACCCGGAACGGCTGCGAGGTGGTGATGCCTAAAGATGTGCGCTGCTGCGGGATGCCGCACATCGGCTATGGCGATATACCCACCTTTGTGGAACTGGCCCGGTACAACATCTCCCTCTTCGAGGGGCTGGTCGTAGATGCCATTGTAACGGATTGCGCCACCTGTGGCTCCACCCTTAAAGAATACGGCAAATACCTCGGAGACAACCCCGAATGGGCTGAGAGGGCGCAGAAGTTCTCGGGGAAGGTGCGGGACGTGAGCGAGTTCCTGGTGGAGATTGGATTTGAGGAGCCAGCTCGCCAGCTTCGGGCACGGGTGACCTATCACGACCCGTGCCATCTGCGGCGGGGGCAGGGGGTTTGGAAGGAACCCCGCCAGGTTATAGAAGCCGCCGTGACCGATTTCATCGAGATGGAAGCACCTGATACCTGCTGTGGCGCTGCTGGAACTCAGCTCATAACCCATTATGAGACATCGGTTGCCATCTTGGATGGCAAGATGGAGCGGGTGGCCGCTACCGGGGCCGAAATCCTGGCCGCCGGGTGTCCTGGATGCCAGTTGCAGTTAGGACTTGGTATCCAGCACCGTAACCTTAAGATGCGTGTGGTTCACCCCGTGCAGCTTTTGGCCGAAGCTTACGGGTTTGCCGGCGCAAAGGGATTATAATCTCCCCCGGAAAGAGGAAAAGGGAAATGATAACATCCGACGTGCTCAAAGAGCTTCAGCGAATCGTGGGGCCGGAGAATGTGCTGACCTCGCCGGAGGATTTGGTGGCTTACTCCTACGATGGCACCTTTATGGAACACCGCCCCGATGCGGTTGTCCTTCCGGCCTCTACCGAGGAAGTGAGCCGGGTTATGCAACTGGCATACCGGGAGGGAATCCCCGTGGTGCCCCGGGGGATGGGCTCGGGTCTGGCGGCGGGCTCCATCCCTTTCTCCGGAGGCATCGCTTTGCCTCTCACCCGGATGAACCGCATCATCGAGATTGATGAGGAAGAAATGACCGCCTGGGTGGAAGCCGGTGTCATCACTGCCGATTTCCAGGCCGAGGTGGAGAAACGGGGGCTCTTCTACCCGCCCGACCCATCCAGCAACAAGTATTCCACCATCGGGGGGAACGTGGCCTGCAACGCCGGAGGCCCCCGTTGCCTCAAGTACGGCGTCACCGGCGATTACGTCCTGGGGATGAAGGTGGTCCTGGCCGATGGGAGGGTGCTCCGCACCGGCGGTAAGGTGATTAAAAACGCCACCGGGTACAACCTCTCCCGCTTCTTCATCGGCTCCGAAGGCACCCTGGGGGTCATCACCGAGGTGCTCGTGCGCCTGCTGCCGAAGCCCAGATACGTCCGCACGGCCTTCGCTGCCTTCCCCTGCCTGGAGGATGCCGGACGCACCGTCCACCGCATCCTCCTGGCTGGCATCACCCCCGCTGCCATCGAGATTATGGACCAGACCACCATCGGCACGGTGGAGGAATACCTGCATCTGGGGCTGCCCACCGGGGCCGAAGCCATCCTCATCTTGGAGTCAGATGGGAGCCGGGAGGAGATGGTGGCCTGGGAAATCGAGGAAATCGCCCGCATCTGTCGGGAGAACGGGGCCACCGAAGTGAAGGTAGCCCAGACGGAGGAGGAGCGGACGGAGCTGTGGAAGGCCCGCAGGTCGGTATCGCCTTCCCTGGCCCGGCGGGCTCCCAACAAGCTGGGCGAGGACATCTCCGTCCCCCGCAGCAGGATACCGGAGGCCATCCGTCGCATCCGGGAGATTTCGCAGAAATACGGCTTGCCCATAGCCATCTTCGGCCATGCCGGCGACGGCAACTTGCACCCCAACATCCTCTTCGACAAGCGCAAGCCCGAGGATATGGAGCGGGTGGAGAAGATAACGGCGGAGGTTTTCAAAACCGCTGTGGAATTAG
>DRAO01000023.1 GCA_011041825.1 Chloroflexota bacterium | reverse complement strand
GTGGCGTTGTTAGCTGCAATGGCTAAGCTGCGAGCTCCTATTGATGGCTTTGCAGCGATGAACGAAGTAGCCGATTGGTTCGGCGCCCTGGCTTACACTAAAGAGGCCCCTATTGAGATGGGTATCCGGGGCATCCGTTCCTATTCCATTGGCGCTGAAGGAGCTCAGAACATAATGCGCCTTGTCATTGTCCGGGAACTGCTGGGGAAGGAGTTCCTTCCCTACAGGCAATGAGAGAATCTCCAAGGCAGGACTATGCCGTTCAGGGACCAAGCCCTTGAACGGCATAGTCTACTTAAGGGATGGGTTCATCACCCGGCCCATAAATAGGATGGTGCCCGTCTCGTTGTCCCGGATCAGGAAGATAAAGGGATGGTCAACAATTACTTTAATGGGAGGTGAGATCACAGCTTTTAACGCCACTATCACAGCGGTAGCTGCCGCTGCCTCTGTGCCTTCCTCGTCTACGGATACAAATGCCTTGTGAGTTACTTCCCTGATGAAGAGGTTGCGGGTTCCATCCATCCCCGAGAAATCCGCCCGTTCGAGGAGGAAGGCATCGGGCATTCCCATCTGGGCCAGGGTCTTTGCCAGGAGGAAACTCGATTCAAACTTAAATTTGGGCATCGTGAGGGCCACATTCTTCGAGTCAAGGCTTTTCACGATGGCGTTTATCAGTTCGCCATTGAGCGAGGCTTCAAATTCTTCGAAGCGATTGGCTTCGGGCAGCAAGATGAGCATCGAGAAGCCCGGCATCCGGTAGGGAAGCTCAACGGCTTGATACCCATCCCCTTCAGCATAGCGGAGGAGTTCGGTTTGCCTCATCATTGGTACAGTGACCTCACTGCCGTCCAGCAAGTGGAATGTACCATCCCTGGTCTGGCGTTTATCAAAGGGATGGAGCCACCTAGCGTTAAAGTAAATGGCGTTGGTGAGGACAAGCCTGGTGAGTTCGTTGATGAGGCCCTTGGGAATTAAGTCCTTGATTTTGCCCTCCGTCTGCTTGCTGACCCAGTCGTTGATGACCTGACGGGATTTTTCGGGAGCCTTCTGAAAGTCCAGGAGCCTGATGCCGGCGCCGTAGTTCTCCGCCAGGGTGTCCAGGAACTCCGGCAGGAACTTGTAGCCCTCTTGCCCCCAGATGGCGTTGGCGATATGCAGTTGGAACCCTTCCTCGCTCTTTTCAGCCTGCTCCCCGGTGGCTTTCCCCCGCTGGGTGAGCTCAAGTTCCAGGGCGTTAAAGGCGGGATGCAGGCGGTTTTGGGGGAGGGTAAAGTGAAGGGTGTCTGCCATTTGGCGTTCAGTCTCACCCCTGGCGCCAGCATAAGTCATTGCCAGGGCAAGGGAGATGCTGAACGGTGAGTAGAAGAGGTTGCCTTCTTTTTCCCGTAAAGCTTGGTAGAGGTCGAGGGCGAAAGCATTGTTGCCGGAGACCAGCTCCGCTAACTCGCCTGCTTCTACTTTCGGGGCGATAAGTCGCTCCTTCTGCGATTGTGCTATTTTCACCGAACCTGGTACAGCTACTTGGATGGTGCAGCTTACTAAGCTGAGCAATGTAAGGGTCACCAGTATTCTAAACAGTGCGTCCTTCATTCCTGCCCCTCCTTAAGTGGGATTTTCCCTTGCTTAATTGACGCTAGGGGCTTCATTTTTGTTCCAACCTTGCGTTTGATGTGGTTTTCGTGCGTGTTTTCACACAGGGTTAATGAAGCATCTTGCTGGGCAGTGGTGGAACCGCTTTTCAGCAAAACACGCTCTTTTTCCATAATGCTTAAGGTTGCCCCTTCTGTTGAGGAGTGGTATAATTTCGGGGAGGTTAATATATAAAAAGTGGTTAGGAGAGGGAGATGGCAAGAGGGACAGCGCAAATTTCACAGCGGGTAATACAGGTTGCTAGACTGATCAAAAGTTTAAAGCCTGAGGAGCAAGCACAATTGGGGGCGCTGGTTCCAGAACTCCTGAGAGCACCCAAGGCAGAGGCCATAAGGGTAAATGTAAAGGAAGCAAAGCGATTCGTGCAAGAGAAGCTAGCCAAAATGGCGGATAAGTATCCACCCCTGTCTGAAGATGATGAGTTTTTAGGCGGGCTAACGGTCAAGGAATATTTTTCCTTGCCGGAAGAAGAGCGTGAGCGCATATGGGAGAAAGCCCACTCTATGAGCATAGATGATTTCGAGGAATATGAGCCATAGAACTTTTCTCCTCTAGAAGCTCTTTTTGTTTTGAGATAAGACCTTCCAAAAAACTAGAGGAGGTATTTCTAATGAAAGTGGTCATCCCTCTGGCAGGATTGGGCACTCGCCTCAGGCCCCACACCCATACCCGTCCCAAACCCTTGGTGACAGTAGCAGGCAAACCTATCGTGGGGCATATCCTCGACCAGTTCAAGGGTTTAGATGTGGAGGAATACATCTTCATCGTCGGGCACCTGGGCGAGCAAATACGTGACTACATAGAATCCCAATATAATTTGCCCAAGACCAGCTACTTCGTGCAGAAGGAACTTAAAGGGCAATCTCATGCTATCTGGCTGGCTAGAGAGCGCCTTGGCGGCCCTATAATTATCATCTATTCGGATACAATAGCCGAGGCAGATTTATCTGACTTGGACTCGGTGGACGCCGACGGCATCTTCTTTGTAAAAGAAGTCGAAGACCCCAGGCGCTTTGGAGTGGCTCAGGTGGAGGGGGGCTATGTGAAAAGGCTTATCGAGAAACCCACAACGATGGAGAACAAACTCGCAGTGATCGGATTGTATTACATAAAGGACTCTGGGTGGCTTCTGGAGTGCATCGAGGAGCAAATGAAACGCGAAATTAAGCTTAAGGACGAATATTACCTGGCCGATGCCTTTCAGATAATGATTGAGAGGGGAGCCAGGTTTATACCTCGCACTGTAGAGGTCTGGAAGGATTGCGGCAAGCCTGAGACCCTGCTGGATACTAACCGCTACCTGTTGGAAAAGAACGGGAGCCAGTTCCCGGAAACCGAAGGCTCCATCATCATCACACCTGTGCACATTGCCCCTACCGCCCACATAACCCGTTCCATAATCGGCCCTTACGTATCCATTGCCGACAATGTGGTCATAGAGGAGTCCATCATCCGGGATTCCATCATCAATGAAGGAGCTCGCATCGAGCGGGCCGTGCTGGCATTCTCCCTCATCGGTTCCAACGCCACGTTCCAGGGAACCTGTCAACAGCTGAACGTCGGTGATTCTTCGCAGGTAAGGATGAAGACGGAGGAAGAGATTGTCAGCTTATAATGTGAAGCAGATGCTCTTTTAGAAGTTATTTCTTTAGCGAACAATTTTAAGTCTCAGCGGGTTGTAAACGAGGGGAAATATGCCGAAGATAGTTGAGTGTTATTCCGGCTACACCTATGCCCAGGAGCCGTTGGCCTTCCTCTGGGAGGGCCAGCGGTACACGGTTGAGGAAGTCGAAGCCAGATGGCGCACTCCTGAAGGCCCTGCCTTCCGGGTGCGTGCTGATGGCGAGCACTTCCTGCTGGCTTACATAGAACATCAAGATGTGTGGGTAATAGAACCTGTGGAGGGTTAGAAATGAGCGTACTTTATGTAGAGCCGGTCCAGGCTTCAAAAGACGTATTGCATTTGGTACAGTCTGCTGTTGAAAGCGAAATCTTAAAACTCGAATTAGCTTTGAAAATGGCCAAGAAACGCCTCGCTCAATTTGAGGAGAAATATGGAGTTTCATCGGATTACTTTATAGAAAAAATGGCGGCCGAAGATTTGGAAGGTGGTGATGATGAATATGTGCAATGGGCGGGCGAATACTGGCTTATGCGTGACCTGGAGGAGAAATTAGCTAAGCTGAAGGAGCTTCAATATGCCTACGACAGAGGAATACGTAGCCCAAATTGAAGCAACTCTTCGCCGATTCTCATCCGCCGCTTTTGTTTTACAGGCTACAATCACATCTGATATGCGACCAGGACACCAAGCCTATGTGGTAGGAGAGGTAACTTTTGTGGACTTCTCACGATTGCATTTTCGTGAGTTCATTAAGGAAGTAGAGGGCAAGGCGCAGAAAGTGATGTATGTGTATCATTATCAAACAGCGGAGGGAGAACTCATCTTCCGCTACGATAATTCCCAGCATAGACCTGCCTTGGGGTTTAGGGAGCACAAACACACACCTCAAGGGATAATCGAAGCTCCAGGGCCAGCCTTGGAAGATGTACTGGCTGAGATAGCTGTGACCAAAGAATGGGTCTAATAC
>DRAO01000022.1 GCA_011041825.1 Chloroflexota bacterium | reverse complement strand
GTTTTGGAGGCATGTTTATACACAATACCTATGTCATGGCCAACGTTATTGAAAGGGTCCAACGTCCTACTCTCGTGATAGCACATAATAAGACATTAGCCGCCCAGCTCTACGCGGAGTTCCGCGAGTTCTTCCCCTACAACGCCGTGGAGTACTTCGTCAGCTACTACGACTATTACCAGCCCGAGGCCTACCTGCCCCAGTACGACCTCTACATCGAGAAGGACGCCGACATCAACGAGGAGATTGACCGCCTGCGCTTGGCAGCCACCTCGGCCCTCTTCTCCCGGCGGGACGTCATCATCGTGGCCTCGGTATCGTGCATCTACGGCCTGGGCAGCCCCGAAGACTACGGCCAGGTGGTGCTCACCCTCAAACGGGGCGAAATCCGCCGCCGCAACAAAGTTTTGCGTCACCTGGTGGACATACAATACGAGCGCAACGACCTGGTGCTGGAGCGGGGCAAGTTCCGGGTGCGAGGCGACACCGTCGAAGTCCAGCCCGCTTATATGCAAACCGCCTACCGCATCGAATTCTGGGGCGACGAAATTGACCGCATCACAGAGATTGACCCCCTCACCGGCGAGGTGCTGCGGGAGCTGGACGCCATCGCCATCTACCCCGCCAAGCACTTCATCACCCCACAGGAAAAACTGCAACTGGCCATCCGGGACATCGAGAAGGAACTCGAAGAGCGCCTGGCCGAACTCCGGGCCCAGGGGAAGCTGCTGGAAGCCCAGCGCCTGGAGCAGCGCACCCGCTATGACCTGGAGCTTTTGCGGGAGACCGGCTACTGCCCCGGCATCGAGAACTACTCCCGCCACCTCTCCCGCCGTAAGCCCGGCGAGCCGCCCTGGACGCTCCTGGACTACTTCCCCGACGACTTCCTCGTCTTCATTGACGAATCGCATATGACCATCCCGCAGCTCCGGGGGATGTACCACGGCGACTACAGCCGCAAGAAGACCCTGGTGGACTACGGCTTCCGGCTGCCCTCGGCCCTGGACAACCGCCCCCTCAAGTTCGAGGAATTCGAGCAGCGGGTGCGCCAGGCTATCTTCGTCTCGGCAACACCGGGGCCCTATGAACTCGAACACAGCGAGCAAGTGGTGGAGCAACTGGTGCGGCCCACCGGCATCGTGGACCCCAAAATCATCGTGCGGCCCACCAGAGGCCAGATAGACGACCTCATCTCCGAAATCCGCAAGCGGGTGGAGAAAGGCCAGCGTGCTTTGGTAACCACCCTCACCAAGCGGATGGCCGAGGACCTGGCCGAGTACCTCGCCGAGATGGGCATCAAGGTGCACTACCTCCACTCGGAGATTGACACCATCGAGCGGGTGGAGATATTGCGCAACCTGCGCCTGGGCGTCTACGACGTGGTGGTGGGGATAAACCTGCTGCGGGAAGGATTAGACCTGCCGGAGGTCTCGCTGGTGGCCATCCTGGACGCCGACAAGGAAGGCTTCCTGCGCTCCGAGACTGCCCTCATCCAGACCATCGGGCGGGCGGCCCGGCACGTGGAGGGCACGGCCATAATGTACGCCGACACCATCACCGACTCGATGCGCCGGGCCATCGAAGAGACCGAACGCCGCCGCCGCATCCAGATGGAATACAACCGCAAGCACGGCATTGAACCTCGAAGCATCGTTAAAGAAGTATACGACCTTACCGAGCGAGTGCGCAAGGTGGCCGAACGCCGGGCCGAGTATATCGTGCGGGGTGAGGAGATACCCAAGGATGAGTTGAGGCGGATGATTAAAGAGCTGGAGCGCCAGATGCACACTGCTGCTAAGAACTTAGAATTTGAGAAAGCGGCAATGTTGCGGGATGAGATTTTTGAATTGCGCCGTATGTTGGGCGAAGATGTCCCAGATGTGGAAAAAGTGGTGGAGAGGAAAATCCTTCAATTCAAGCAGGAACCCTCGAAATACGCCGTGTCCTACCCCCATTCTGCCAAAGAAGCAGTGTAACGCTCTTGTTTGCAAGATTGCACAAAAAGGATGGGGTTATTTTCTTTGACGGCAGCGAAGCTGCCGTCAAAGAAATAACTTTCCTTGATAAACATCCCTGTTTCGGAGGCATTCCTTTGATGCCAAAACACCGTTTCCCTCTCGTGCAGCTATTCACACAAGAGCGCAGTGTAAATACGGAGCCATCAGGGGAGGAATTGGGGGAAAAGAGGCAGGATAGAAATGGGTGCAGACTCTGGACACAGGGCTGAGGAAGAAACGGGCATTTACATCCATATCCCTTTCTGTCGAGCAAAATGCTTCTACTGCGATTTCAATTCTTACGCCGGGATGGAGGAAACCTTTGAACCCTACGTTGAAGCATTAACACGGGAAATGGCAGCGGTGGCCAGAGAAGTGGGGCCAGTGAGGGCAAAGACAGTTTACATCGGTGGAGGGACGCCTACCGTACTGCCGATTGCCCTTATGGAGCAGATTATCACTGCTTGCCAGGAAAACTTCCCCTGGCAAGCCAATGTTGAAGTAACCGTCGAAGCCAATCCCGGCACCGTAAACGGCCTGTACTTGAGGGAACTCCTGTCCCTTGGGGTAAGCCGCTTAAGCCTGGGAGCCCAGAGCTTCCACGATGATGAATTGGCCCTCTTGGGACGCATCCACAGGGCAGAGGAAATCACCGTTGCCGTAGAGGAAGCCCGCCAAGCTGGATTTCATAACATCAATTTAGACCTCATCTACGGCCTGCCAGGCCAAGCTCTGGAAAAATGGCACAGCAATTTAAAGAAGGCCATAGCCCTAGAGCCAGAACATATCTCCCTCTACGCCCTTACCCTGGAGGACCATACCCCTCTTGCAAAACGCATCGCCAGGGGAGAACTACCTCCTCTGAATGATGACGCAGCCGCCGATATGTACATCTTAGCTGAGGAGATGCTTGCCCAGGCTGGCTATTGCCATTATGAAATCTCCAACTGGGCCAAGCCTGGTTTTGAATGCCAGCATAACCTCCGTTACTGGCATAACCTCTCGTACCTGGGTTTTGGAGCCGGTGCCCATTCATACTGGCGGAATCAACGCTGGTACAATTTCTCCCACCCCATAGATTACATCCGTTGCCTCAAAGGAGCCTCCTCTTCCTCGGGTTTCCCCTCCCCCGCCGCTGAAGGAGGTGAATCCATAGGCTCTGATAGAGAAGTGGCTGAAACGATGATGCTGGGCCTCAGGCTCGTCGAAGAAGGGGTCCGATTCGCCGATTTCACCGCTAGATTTGGCAAACCCCTGGATAGGATTTACGGCCAGGAAATCAGGGAGCTGACGGAGCTAGGGCTGTTGGAGGTTTACAGCGAAGGCATTCGCCTCACCCCCCGAGGGAGATTGCTGGGTAACGAGGTGTTCGAGAAGTTCGTGTAGCCTCTTCGCCTTTTAACCCTCGATTCCCGCTTCCTGCGCCAAATCCGCAAATATAGATGGAGCCACCCGATAGAGGATGCTCAGGATGCGCCGGGCTAACTCCCGGATCTCCCATTGAGCCCTTGGGTCGAGGCGCACTTTGATAAAATGCCGCCATTCCCTGAAGTTTGCGCTCATCACAATCCTGGTGGCGGTAGCATTGGGCAGGACAAAGCGGGCATCTTGCTTGGGGATGCCCATCTCCATAAGTTCACGGTAATACGACCAAGCCTTTTCCATAAATTCCCGGTACTTTGCCAAAGCTTCGGGATTGGCGGCTATGCTGGGAGGGGTGATGTAATCGGGCTTATCCAACCTCACATACCTTTGAGATTCCTGGCTATAGCTAGCCAGACGATGCCTGACAAGCTGATGGCTACAGGCCCGGGAAATCCCCTTTATCTCGAAGGTAGCGACGGCATGCTCTATGATGGACTCGTGGCCCTCCCGGATGCGCTTGCGGATGAAAGAAGAGGGGTCACCTTTCGATTTTGAGCGATAACACACCCGCCCAGCATGTTCGATGAGCCCTTCCGGGCTACCTTCCCCATACAGGAAATGGCTGATGGCTAGAAGGCGCACTTCCATTTATGTAAACCTCCATCCTTTAAGTTACTCCTCCAAGGGCTCCAGCTCTCGGAAGCCTGGGAGGGCTAAAAGCCCCGGCCTGAGCAGTGAAAGCCCGCTGGAAGCGGGCTGTTTAGGGCGCTTCCAGCGCCCTTTCTCTGCTCAGCCGGGAGCTTTGAGCTCCCGGCCCTTCTGTTGGCGGCTATGCCAATATGAGCGTTTTATTGAGGGCCAGAGCTAAGCACCAGGGGTAAG
>DRAO01000394.1 GCA_011041825.1 Chloroflexota bacterium | reverse complement strand
CGCTTCTTCGGCCTTGGAAAGAGGCACGTCTAGACCTCCAATAGAGCGTATCGCTCACCCAATTAGGGCTTCGAGCATACGGGCTCGCAAGCCAATAATAGTCAAGCCTACTACCTCTCAGTTCCTCTCATTATAGCGTAGGATAAGCCCCTCGCCTATATCCAGCCCCACCGCCGGCCGGGGTTCACCGATAGATAGGTAGAGCACATCCGCTTCTTTATCATACTCCCAAACAATAGTTTCCAGCTTCCACCAAGCCCCTAATCCGCTCATCCATACGCTTTCTCCTACCCTATCGGCTTTTCCGAGAAGCACTCACTCCCATTGCGAGAACAACGACAACACCTTCCCCGCCGCTCCGCTTGCCTGAGAGACGGTCTCCGGTATATCCTTCGGCCCGGCGCCAGCCCCGGCCAGGAAGATGCCGGGGCGATTGGTCTCCACCGGGTTCAGGTTGCCATCGGCTTCGACGAGGAAGCCGTGCTCGTCCACTTCGATGCCCAGCTTCTCGGCCAGGGCCCTGGTGGTAATGCGGGGGACCATCGCCACGGCCAGCACCACCATATCGGCGGCGACTTCCACCTGCTTGCCGGAGAGCGTGTCCACACCCCGCACGATGACTTTGCCGTCCTCCTGGTAGATGCGGGCCACCTTGCCCCGGATGTAGAGAACCCGGTCTTCGGTGATGGCCCGCTGGACGAACTCCTCGTAGCCCTTCCCGGCGGAGCGGATGTCAATGTAGAACACGATGGCCTGGCCGTCGTGGACACGGTGCTTGTAGAGCATTGCGTGCTTGGCGGTGTACATACAGCATATCTTGGAACAGTATGGCATATGGTGCTCCGGGTCACGAGAACCGGCGCACTGGACGAAGACCACCGTCTTGGGCTCCTTTCCGTCGGAAGGGCGGCGGATTTTGCCCGCCGTCGGCCCCGATGCCGAGAGCAGCCGCTCGAAGGCCAGGCCGTCAATCACATCGGGAATCTGCCCGGCCCCGTATTCGCCCAGCTCTTCCAGCGGAAGCAGGTCATAGCCGGTGGCCACGATGATGGCACCCACCCGTTCCTCGAAGAAGCTCTCCTTCTGCTCGAAGTCTATGGCTCCGGTGGGGCAGAAGCGCTCGCATACCCGGCACTTGCCCCGCTGGAAGTAGATGCAGTTCTCGGCGTCAATCACAGGCTTGTTGGGCACGGCTTGCGGGGAGAGTGTGTAGATGGCCTTGCGCTTTCCCATCCCTCGCTCAAAATCAGTGGAGAGCACCCGCTTTGGGCATTTCTCCTGGCAGATTCCGCAACCGGTGCAGATGTCCCAGTTCACATAAGCGGGATGGCGGCGGATGCGGACCCGGAAATCGCCGACTTCGCCCTCGACGGATTCGACCTCGGAGTAGGTGTAGAGCCTGATGTTCTCGTGATGGCCTACCTCTACCATCCTGGGCGTGAGGATGCATTGGGCGCAGTCAAGAGTGGGGAAGGTCTCAGAAAGTTGATGCATTCGTCCGCCGATGGAAGGGAGCCTTTCCACCAGCACCACTTCGTAGCCTGCGTTGGCGATGTCCAGCGCCGCCTGCATCCCTGCGATGCCTGCACCGATTATGAGAGCACGTTTTACGGGCATAGCCAAACCCTGGTAAAAGTATTTTGTTTTCTTGCGGCGGCTACGCCGCCGCAAGAAAACAGGCTCTTAATTAAAACCCCAACACTTCTTTGAAGTACTCATCTCTCATAGGCGCAAAGTCAAAGTACCTCTTTTCCCAAGTTTCATCTTGAGCCAATCTCTTTGTTTTTATAAGGCCAATATCCTCAGTTGCGCCTAGCCCATAACAGGAACCCTCCGTCAGCGCAAGACGCCTCAAATCAGCCCTTTGCTTTCCAACAATGGCCTGGGGTCAACATAATGCTTCTCCAACTCGTACCCGCCGGGGTCGAGGCCCAGGGCTATGGCGAGGAGCTGAGTGAAATACAGCACCGGGATGGGCTCGAAGCCGCCGTGGGTCAGGGTCAAATCCCGCTGCCAGCGGTCCAGGTTGAACTGGCAAAGGGGGCAATTGGCCACGATGACCTCGGCTCCCGCACGGGACGCCGACGAGAGCACCCGGTAGCTCATCTCCATCGCCACCTCGGGCTTGCGGGCTACCAAATAGTTCCCGCAGCACTCAGCCTTGGCGCCCCACCTGACAGGCTCCGCTCCCAGGGCGGCCATCAGGTCGTCCAGGGCGTGGGGGTTTTCGGGGTCATCGTAGGCCACTTCCCTGGGGGGACGGAGCACCATACAGCCGTAGTACGAAGCCACCCGGAGCCCGTTCAGCGGCTTCTTCACGGCTTCTTTCACCTTCTCGAAGCCCACTTCGTCCCGGATGAGCTGCAAGATGTCGGAGACCTCGACCTGGCCCTGGTAATCGGCTTCGACGAAGTAGTTGAGGCGCTCCCGGATGTTTTCATCCTCCCGCAGCACCCGGTTGGTGCGCTTCAGGACATTATAGCAGGTGGTGCAGGCGGTGGTGAGCTTGTTATCTCGGGCAGCAGTGTTAATGAGGACCCGGGCAGGACCCACCAGGTCGAGGACGTTGTCCACCAACAGGGGGAAGCTGGCTCCACAGCAGTTCCAATCGGGAAGCTCCACCAGCTCAACACCCAAAGCGGCCATCGCTTCCCGCACGGAGCGGTCAAAGCCTTTGCCCTTGGTATTTAATGTGCATCCGGGGAAGTAACTGATTTTCACCGGAACCTCCTGACTAAAGGGTGTACTTCCTGAACCCGGCTATAATTGCCTGCTGGGGGAAAGCTTCCAGCTCTTCCTTTGGTATCTCAGTGTGCTTAAGGGTATCCCCATCCCTCTCCATTGCCAGCTCTCGCAGGGCTTCCATAATACGTGAGAGATCCACGCCCTTGGGACAGCGGGCGTAACAGGTCTGGCAAGCGGCGCAGAACCAGATGGTGGCCGAGTTCAGGACCTCCTCCACCTGCCCGAGTTGAAGCAGGCGTATCACCTGACTGGGCAAAAGGTCCATAGCGAAGGCAGCGGGACAGCCTGCGGAGCATTCGCCGCACTGGTAACAGGCCAACAGGTCCTGGCCGCTAAGCTCCTCCACCCGCCGCACTAAGTCGTTGTGAATGTATTTCTCTAACGAGACTACTGTGCTCATTTCCCCTCCAGTTTCTTCAAAAATTTACGCACGGCTTTCACATAAGCAGGATAATTTTCCAATACGGCCAATTTGCGATTTATCACTTCAACATCAATTTCAGTCATACCCCTGTCCTCATAGTCAGATACTTATCTAGGTACGGCAGATAATCGTACTTCGCATCTTGATACATCTTCCACGCCAGGAGCAGGAACCGGGTGAAAGCCCCTGGCTCGGCCTCGTACAGCACCTTAGCCGAGCTTGCAGCGGCGTATTTCAGAATAGGCGACGCACGTCGCAGGTCTACCAAATCCACATCGCCCATCTTCAATGCCCTGGTCAGCCTGAACGCCAGCTCCAAAAACCTCTCAGCAGGCACAAGCCCTTCCCTACGCAGCACACCCACGTCGCAATCGCTATCCTCCCTGGCATACCCTTTGGCCCTGGAGCCGAAGAGGATTATCAATTCCAAGTCAAACTCGTCGGCTATCTCCTTCAGGGCACGCTCTTTTTCGTAATCAAGGTTAAATCTGTTCGCCATATCACCATAGCCGTTTGACATTGTATAAATCAAAAGCAGGATCACGGCTCACAAAGGAGCATCGAAATTCTCGGATATTTCAATTAACCCTTTGGCGCTGCCGAATTGAGGACGGCGCTCTCGCAGTTTGACCGGAACTAAACGCACACCTGAGCTATTATCCTTAATAATCACCACATTTTCTCCCCTGACGGCAGCTTCTATGAGTTCTGATAAAAGCGCTTTTGCCTCTTCAATCCCGACTCGGTAACTCATACTCCGTTCTCCTTTCGTAATTCTCCCCTCTCAACAACTGTCCCACAAACCGCTTAGCTCCTGTTACCGCCATATCCATTGCAAAATGCAGGGTATCGGCCAGAGCCAGGCCCAGTGCGCCCCACCAGAACTGGGGCGTCCGCAGGAGCGCCCACACCGGGTTGAAGGGCAGCGCTCCCATCATCACCGGAAGCTGGGCCAGGATCAGCAACGGCAGGAAGATATAAGCCAAGCGCCCTGCCGTCCCCACCAAGGGGGCGTGAGAAATCCAGTGGCGGTGCGGGACCGCCCAGCCGTATGGCTTCACCAGGTATCTTAAAGGGCCTAGGT
>DRAO01000219.1 GCA_011041825.1 Chloroflexota bacterium | reverse complement strand
TAATCAATGTCCGCACCATAACGGTGGGCAAAAGCCTGGGCGAAATGCCCGAAATCGCTGACCTCGTGGGGGGGAGAATAGGGGTTGGCCGCATCCTTAGGAGCACGGGCCCACTTCGGCGATGTATCCAGCACGGCCACCAGCCCTAAGCCCCGCAGGGATACGGCCTTCACGATGGCGTCCCATTTCTCCCAGCGGAACTGCCCCGGTTCGGGCTCTATCTCTGCCCAAGGGAATCGCTGGCGGACCCAGCAGAAACCAGCCTGCTGGACAAAGTCAAGAACCCTTCCCAGTTCAACCCCGGTATATTGGCTTAACTCCACATTAATCCCGTAGGGGCAGACATCGGCACCAAAGGGGATGTGGAAAGGTTCGTAAGAGACACATCGGGGCTGGGTTAAAAGGGCCACCAGGAGGAGGAAGAAAACGGTTAAGCCGAGGGTGTAAAATAGGCATTTCCTATCTATCATTGGATTTCCTATGGAAGCCTGAGAAAGATAAATTACGGGGGCCGCATATGCGGCCCCCATAGCCGGCTTAGAACAGGGGTTCCATCGTGAGGGCGGGATGCCCTTTTTCCTCCAAGTAAGCCAACAGCTCTTCCAACGTGGTGGCCACCCGCTCATCCGCAATCTTATCCAGGAGATCAGGGTCACCCTCCCGCTCACAGACCTTCTGGAGCTCCTCACGCATCGTTTCCTTGAGGAAGCTGGACATCCACACGATGCGCTTGAAGCCGCCATCGGCCCGGATGAACTTCTTGGAGAGGAGGAAGTACTTGCCGATGCCCATCACCCCGGGAGTCTGCAACCCACCACCAGCCATACCCGCCAGGGTAGAGAAGGTCATCCCCGCTGGAGTCATTGAGGGGTCTTCACGGCTGACCACCATAAAGCCATTGGCTTCGGGGATGATCATCATAATGCACTCGAAGCATCCGCAGGCAGTCATCGGGTTCTCCATTATGGAGTACATTGCTACCTGGTCCACTGTACCGTGCGATGCCTGCTTGACAAATTCGTTGACCTTTTCAAAGTAACCCTTCCACTCGTCAATCACCCTACCCTTGGGGACGGGCTGGTTGGGACCAGTGGGGTTGATTTCATAGCTGGCCTTGCAGTCCAGCCAGTTGTAGGCACCGCAGAGGCCAAGCCGCTCCGGGGAGATAATACACACGTGGTTGGGGGCGAAGGATTGGCACAAGGTACAGGAGTAGAAGGTGTCTACCGATTCGTCGGTCATCTCCTCCAGGCGGCGGTTGCGGTAATCGTAAGCCTTGCGGGCTTCCTCCAGCCACTCCTGGAGCAAATCCTTATCGGTGATTATCTTAACCTGCACTTTGTCTACGATGGCCCCGAAGTCAGCATGGAAGCGGGCGTGCAAGATTTTGCCGAAGTGCTCCAGGTTGAACCCGGTTTCTGCTGCCTTCTTGGAGATTCGGATCCAGGCGATGTCTCTCTGGCCGATATGCTGAATCCCGGAAGCGCCGTTGATGAAGTAGTGAATCTGGCGCTCCAACACTGGCTCGAAGTCCTTCTGCATCTTGCGCCCGGCCACCTCTACGATAATACCCATATCCATCGAACCACCTTCTTCCACTTCCTCAAAGCTAGGGCCAATCACCTCAATCTTGCCGTCTTCTACTTCCTCCATCGGCTTCATATACAGGTACTCAAAGCAGCGGGAGTACTTGCCGCCGAACTCCACCCGCATATCGGCCCGGCGGACCCGCTCTCCTTCGAAGGCAGAGCCATAAGGCACCGGGATGGGGACTTCGGTGATCTTAACCTTGACGCCCCGGACTTCAATGCATTTCTCCACCAGCCGCCTGGCCCGCTCCAGATCGTTCTCGCCCTCGATGTCATCGAAGGGCATCGAAATCACGTGCTCGTACTGGGTCACGCCGGTGGGCAGAATCTGGGGTATGATGGTGTCGGCAATGGTGGGGAAGCCGTAGCTGATGGCTCCGGCGGCGGTGGCGTACTTGAGGTCGTCTACCTCGCCCAGGGCCAGGACAAAGGCGAAGACCCTGTACTTGTTGTAGAGCAAAATCTCACGGGCCTGGCCTCCCTTGAGACCACCGAAGCTTAAGGCCGACCGGGTTGCGAAACCCAGGGCGTAGATGGCTGAGTAGGTATCGGTACCAAAGGGGATAATGTAAGTGTCGTATCCCATCTCCACCCCTTCTTCCATAAGCTGATGGATGATGGAGCGCCCGTTGACGTTGCCGGAGAGGAAGATGAGGATGTTACGTTGCTGGAGCTCCCTGACAATCTGGACGGCTACCTCGTTGGATTTGGCACAACCCACAATGGCGGCGAACCCCGGCATCCGTCCGTCCACGAGCTGGATACCCCAGGCCCGCATCTGGGCATCGTCAATGGGACCATTGAGGCGAGTGCCCTCTTCGCCTTTCATAAAGTCGGGGGCAGTGAAGCTTTCGGTGGGCACGTAATAGCCGCCCCAGGTGATCTTCTCCGGCTCCAGGCCATAGGCGAAGCGGATGCCTTCAATGGCTTCTTCGGCCAGGAGGGTGGCAACGCCGCAGTCGAGGGTTTCGCCCAGGTAGGGGAGCCAGCGCTTTTCATCGGGGATGGGGTGGAGAAGTTGCTTGGCAATGTCAAGCACTTTCTCCAAGTCGGCAAGCTTCGTTACTTCGATACCGGTGAGCCCCAGGATCACGGGGAGATAATACGCCGTGTTAGGGAAGGCCACCTCCTTGTCAGGACCCAGTTCCTGGATGGCCTTCTTCAGCATTTTATCGGCTTCGTTAACGATGTAATTAGCGCCTCTGATAGCACGAGTAGCAATGTATCGAGACATAATTCGCACCTCCTTCGGAGTTTATTTAAAACGTATCTCAGGCGAATTCCTCGACTTATGCTCCGACCAAACTCTTGGCGCTGTACAGACTCACTTCCTTCCCTTCCTCTATCGCCTTCAGGAATTCCATCATCAAGCGGTCACCGCTCTTGCCGAACTTGGCGGGGTTGTACTCCTCAAGGCCGAGAGCGGCCCGCTTCTTGTCAATGTGCTCCAGCGAACGGCGCACAATTTCCTCGGGGTCTTCCACGAACTCCAGCTTGCCGCCCACCATCTTCTCCCAGCCCTCGCTTATTATGCGCTCCACCTCAGGGCTGGCGCTGATCGGGGAGCCCACACCGAAGAGCACGTACACGCCTGAGGCGACGAAGTAGGTGCCGATGGAGAGGGCCTTCTCGCTCATCCACTCAGGAGCGATGCCTACACCGGGGATGTCGGCGATGTCATCGCCCAAGCCGCCCTCAGTAGCCATCTGGCTGAGGACGGTGAGGATGCGGGTGTTGTCAACGCAGGAGCCGACGTGGAGGACAGGCGGGAGACCCGTGGCCTCGCAGATTTCCCGCAAGCCGGGGCCAACCTCTTCCATCATCTCCGGGAGCATCATCCCGTATTTGGCAGCAGCAATGGCCCCGCATCCGGTCTGCACCACCAGCACATCGTTCTTGATGAGCTCCCTCACGATGTACTCGTGGGCGGCATCGTGAGTGGTGCGGGCATTATTGCACCCCACCACCCCTGCTACTCCCCGGATGCGCCCTTGAATTACGGCATCATTGAGGGGACGGAAGGAACCCCGGTAGTACCCTCCCAGGACATAGTTGATGTATTCGTGGGAGAAACCAGCTACGACCTCGTTTATATACTTGGGGATGCGAACCTCGCTCCGGTTGGGGAAATTGTCAATGGCCATCTTGACCAGCTCTTTGGCAATCTCTAAAGCTCGATGCTCTTCAAACTCCACGTGAATGGCCCCCTTAATGTGGGCCTTAGGGGAAGTGGTGATGAACTTGGTGTGGAATTTCTCAGCCAGAGGAGCCAGGGCCTGCATAATGCACTGGATGTCCACCAGCATCATTTCAATGGCGCCGGTGAGGATGGCCAGCTCCTGGGTGAGGAAGTTGCCGATGGTGGGAATCCCCTGGCGCATCAGGGTCTCGTTAGCGGTGCAGCAGATACCAACCAGGTTGATGCCCTTGGCTCCTTTGGATTTGGCGTACTCAATGAGTTCGGGGTCATTGACGGCCACCACCATCATCTCGGAGAAGGTTGGCTCGTGCCCGTGAACCACGATGTTAACCTCATCCTCTTTGAGAGCCCCTATATTGGCAAGCCCTTTCACAGGTACGGGGGTACCAAAGAGGACGTCGGTAATATCTGTGGAGAACATCGAACCACCCCACCCATCGGAGAGGGCCGTCCTCAAGGCTGCCTTGAGGATGCTTTCGGCATCCTGGTCGTTGCCGACGTGGGTGCGGTGC
>DRAO01000032.1 GCA_011041825.1 Chloroflexota bacterium | reverse complement strand
TGAACACGAGGTTCAGGGCGATTAAAGAGGCTGAGGCTCCGCCAACACAAGGTTGGCGGTATCCTGATACCCCCGCCCTTGTGGCGGGGGAGCATCAGAAAGCTTTAGAACCCAGCACCTCGTGTGCTGGGGTGCAGAATCTCGTGCTCTGAGAAAAGCGCCGATTTGTTTGGCAGAAAAAGTGTCAGGTGCCTAGAGGGTAAAGTGAAAACGACACGTTAATCTTGAGGTGAAGTCCCATTCGTTATGTGAGAGTGTGGAGCTATTGGCGGCGGAGCCGCCGTCAAAAGTAAATCTCAACCAGGTGAGGAGAAATGAGCGAGGTAACATTGACCCTGAAGGAACCCATAACCATCCCCGTCGAGGCCGACGTTATACGCCCTGATGTATTCCTTGAGAAAAGCCGCCAGGAAATCGAAGCCTTGCCTCTTTACCACGGCAACAGACAGAGGAAGCTGGACGAATTGTTCGAGGTACAGGGGGAAAGGTCCGACCAAATCCGCATCAAGGGCGACCTCTCCCGGGTGAAGAAGATAGGCTATGGGATGACCCGGGGGAGGATCATCATCGAGGGCGACGTGGGGATGCATCTCGGCGCCCTGATGCAGGGCGGGGAGATAATCGTCGAGGGCAATGTCTCCGACTGGCTTGGGGCGGAGATGAAGGGCGGTCTGATTTGGGTGAAGGGGAACGCCGGGAATTTCGTGGGAGCGGGCTACTGGGGAAGCAAGAGGGGTATGAACCGAGGCGTCATCATCATCGAGGGCAACGCCGGCAATGAAGTGGGCGCTCATATGCGCCGTGGCCTCATCGTAATCCTGGGAAATGCCGGAGACTTTGTGGGCGCCAATATGAGGGCCGGAACCGTCATCGCCTTCGGTAAGGTGGGCGAAGGGCCGGGGATAGGGATGAGGAGGGGGACGATAATTCTCTTCCAGGATGGGGAGGGCGTGGCCTCGTCCCCACAGTTGCTGCCCACCTTCCACTACGATTGCACCTACAACCCCACGTTCCTCAGGGTTTACCTGAGGTCGCTCAGGCGTTACGGCATCAGGGTGAAGGAGGAATACATCACCGGCAAATACCGGCGCTTCAACGGCGACATTGCCGAACTCGGAAAGGGAGAGATTTTGATCTATGAGCGGTAGGGGCACGGGGGTGTTCCCCGAGATTTCCCCCCTATCCCTTAAATGCAGGATGTTTAAGGAGTGTTCTCCGACGGCGGTGAGGCTGCCGTCGAAGAAACCATTTCTGAGGAGCCCGGTTTATGAGCGAAATCAGCATAAACAAGAGGGCAGCAGCCATCGCCGAACAGATGATTGCCGATGCCGAGGCGCTCGGCGTAGAGGTTAAAGTCCTGTCCAACGGGGCAAAGGTTATAAATGCCGCCGGGGGAGGGCTGAAGGCCGGAAAGCTCTTCGCCGAGGTCTGTATGGGCGGGCTGGGGGAGGTGAATTTCACCACCCTGGACTTCGGCTCCTTCTGGCTGCCTGGCGTGAGCGTCAGCGTGGAAAAGCCCCTCGTGGCCTGTATGGCCTCGCAGTACGCAGGCTGGGCGATCAAAGTAGGCAAGTTCTTCGCTATGGGGTCAGGTCCGGCCAGGGCCCTTTCCTGCGTCGAGGAGCTATACCAGAAGCTCTCCTACAAGGATGAGTCCGACGTGGCAGTCATCGCCCTCGAAGTAGGGGCACAGCGCGCTGCGCCCCTACTCGAGGAGGTGGCGGAGTACATCGCCCGGAAGTGCGGGGTGAGCCCCGATAAGCTCTATATCCTCATTGCCCCCACGGCCAGCGTGGTAGGTTCGGTGCAGATTGCGGCCAGGGTGGTGGAGACGGGGATGCATAAGATGATGGAGCTGGGCTTCGACATCGAATGCATCACGAGCGGTTACGGAACCTGTCCCATCGCCCCTATCGCCGAGGACGACCTCAAGGCCATCGGACGCACCAATGATTGTGTCCTCTATGGAGGGCGGGCCTTTTACACCGTACAGGCCGAAGATGCCGAAATTGAACGGGTTATCGAGCAAATCCCCTCCTCGGCTTCCAGGGATTATGGGAAGCCCTTCTACGAACTCTTCCAGGCTTACGGCGGCGACTTCTACAAGATTGACCCCTTCCTCTTCAGCCCGGCGGAGGTCCTAATCAACAACCTGGCCAGCGGAAAAACCTACCACGCCGGCGGACTAAACCTTAAGGTGTTGCGAGGGCTTCTGGAGTGAAGATAGGGATACTGGGTTCGAGGGGAAAATGGCATGTAGAGGCTCTGGTTAAGGCCTTGGAAGAGAGGGGCGTTCCCGTAGATTGCTTTCCCATCACCAGATTGGTGGCCAGGATTTCGGACGAGCCCCGGGTCCGTGTGTGTGAGCACGTGCTCGAGGGATATGATGCCATCATCGTCAGGAGCATCCCCAGCGGTTCACTGGAGCAGATCATCTTCAGGGTTGATGCGCTGCATCGTCTGGAGGATTTAGGCGTCAGGGTGGTGAACTCCGCCAGGACCATCGAGAGGACGGTTGACAAGTATTATACCTCGGCCCTCCTGGAAGATGCGGGCATCCCCACCCCTCGCACGGTGGTGACAGAGCGCTTCGACGAGGCAATGGAAGCCTTCCGTGAGCTGGGCAGTGATGTGGTGGTGAAGCCTCTTTTCGGCTCCGAGGGGCGGGGGATGGTGAGGGTTTGCGATGAGGATGCGGCCTACAGGGTCTTCAGGGCCCTGGAGTTAGGCCGCTATGTTTTTTACCTCCAGGAGTTCATCCCCCACGCCAATTGGGACATCAGGGCCTTCGTCATCGGGGGCGAGGTGGTCGCCGCTATGGTGCGCCACGCCGATTCCTGGAAGACCAACGTGGCCCGTGGGGCCAGGGCGGAGCCCCTGGAATTGAGCGAGGAACTGAGGGAACTGAGCCTGAAGGCCTCCGCCATCCTCGAAGCGGATTACGCCGGCGTGGACATCCTGAGGGCAGAGGACGGCGGATACTACGTTATTGAAGTGAACGGCATCCCCGGCTGGAAGGGCATACAAAGCACGACCAGCGTGGACATCGCCGGTAAGATTGTGGAGCACGTGATGGAGCTTGCCAGGGGGAAGAATAATTAGAGCAAGTTTAACACGTACCCGGAGCTGAGGGACTTCCTGGAAAGAGGGGCTTCTCTTGATATGATTGGGATGCCTGATCTGGCAGAGGGATATTACGTTGAATCCGCAGAAGGCTTGCTCTTCGCTGTCAAAGGGTTGATTCATCCGCCGGGAGCGGTGGTGGCCTACCTGAGATACGTCCCCGACCCAGGCGGCAAGAGGGAGAGGAGAGGCATCCGCTATCGGAGGCTCTATCACTTTGGGGAGCAGGAGGAATTACTGCGGGAAAAGTGCCCTGACTGCCTCTTCTTCGACCCCGTCTTCGGGGAGACGCTCCAGGGCGTGCCTCGTGAGCGCATAAAGCAGGTTTACGACCCTTGTCTCAGGCTGGCCGAGCTCCGACAGGGAAGAAGCCTGGATGGGCTGGAGGAAAAGGCCGTCGAATTCGCCAACCTGCTGGCGGAAAAGGCGGGGGTGTCCGAAGAATGCATCGGCATCTCGGGGTCCATCCTGGTGAACCTGCACACCTCCGGCTCCGACATAGACCTCGTCGTCTACGGCGTGGAAAATTGCCGGGCGGTGCACGGGGCGTTGAGGGAGCTTATGGGCGAGCCGGATGGTGAAGTGCGGAGGCTTAGCGGGGAAGAGTTGAGGGCGCTTTACGCCACCCGCTCCCAAGATACCCCGATGAGCTTTGAGGATTTTGCCTGGCTGGAGGGGCGTAAGGTCATACAGGGGAAGTTCCGGGGGTGTGAGTATTTCATCCGCTTCGTCAAATCTCCTGTTGAGGTGGAGGAGCGCTATGGCGACAGGAGGTACATTTCCCTGGGGCGGGCGAAAATCGAAGCCACCGTCGCCGATGCGAGCGAGGGCATTTTCACACCTTGCTTTTATAAAATCGAGGACGTGCGGCTCGTAGAGGGGCAGCGTGCTGCGCCCCTGCCGGTGGAAATCGTCTCCTTCCGGGGCAGGTTCTGCGAACAGGCCGAAGAGGGGGAGAGGGTACGTGCCAGGGGAAAGCTGGAGAGGGTCATCTCCAGGGGGGGAGAGGTCCATCACCGGCTGCTCCTGGGCAGGCCAGGGGATTTTATGACCGTTATCGAAGAGATAGCTCCTGGCTAAATGCGTGGCTGCTAGGAGGTGAAGATGAGGGAAGTTCTGGAGAAATTGCTGGCCGGGGAAATCTCGCTTGAGGAGGCGGAGAGGCTCCTGCGGGTGAACGTGGTGGAGGAGA
>DRAO01000370.1 GCA_011041825.1 Chloroflexota bacterium | reverse complement strand
TGATATAACCGAGCCTTTGCGCCCTGAAAGGTGTGTCATTTCCGCTGGCGGGGCGATTGCGACGGTTCCCGGTCATCGTTACTGGGTGGGCAAACCTCAGAGAGCCCTGCCTCCTGTGGAAGTACGGCCAGCTCGCTCTTTGAAGGTGGAGGAACTCTCCGATGTCGAGTATCTGGCTGTGGCTCCGGTGGCCTTTCACCGGGCTCTTTCACCTTTGCTGGAGCTCCGTCGGGAGCAGGGGCTTAGGGTAGGAGTGGTAGAACCGGCTGCCGTTTACGATGCCTTTGGCGATGGTCGGCCTGATCCGGCGGCCATTCACAATCTTATTGGCAATCTCCCCTCCTTGCGCTACCTGCTGCTCGTGGGAGACGGGGCTTCTGAGCCCTGGGGTTATGAGGGTGAAGCGGGAAGACTCCGGGTTGTCGTGCCTTTCACTCGCACAGCCGTGTTGGGGGAAACACCTGCCGATGTTCTCTTCGGATTAAGCCCTTCAGGCGAGCCTGCGGTGGCGGTGGGGCGTCTGCCAGCAGCATCGCCTTGGGAGCTAACCACGATGGTGAACAAAATATCCCGTTGGGAGGACAGCAAGCCCCTCATAGTGATGGTAAGTGATAACGAGGAGGATTTCCGGTCTGTAACCAAAAACACTCGTCATCTTTGCGAGGAGCTGGGCTTTGAGGTTAAACAGGCACAGGAGCGTTCTAAGATCCTCGTGCTTCTCAAGGGGGACCATACGTGGCTCAATTATTTCGGACATGCCAGTCTGGTGCAATTCGGAGATGAGGGTCTTCTGGTGAGAGAGGATGGCAGCGAATGGGCTGAGCCTGTATTGGTAACGGTGTGGGGCTGCTTGGCCGCTAACTTCGTGCATCCGGCTCAGGACTCCATTGCTGAAGCGTGGCTTCGTTCCCGTGGTGGTGCTGTGGCTTTCTTAGGCCCTGTAGGTGAAACCACTTTAAGTGAGCAGAGACCCTTCGCTATGGCCTTTTACCGAGCTCTGGGTTCAGAGAAACGTATAGGAGATGCCTGGCTCCAGGCTCTTAAAACAGCTAAGTTAAGCGATGTGTCCTTGGGCTATACTCTGTTAGGCGACCCCGCCCTTATCGTCTCAGGCGAAGACAGGTAAGTTCTCTTAAAGGGCTTTTTGCTAATATTGCGCCAGGCTGCCATCCCGCTTGGCTTGTCGGACGGCGTAGTGGAAGGCGAGCAGGCTTAAGGGCCATAACACAGCGGCAAAGGCGATTAAGGCGGCTATCTCCCCCATCAGGGTGATCAGCGAATCCCCCAGCAGGAGGGCACGGCGCATTGCTTCCAGGGAATAGGTGATGGGAAGTATCCGAGCCAGGATTTGAAGCCACTGAGGAAGCACAGCCACCGGGTAATACACCCCTCCCAGAAGGACCGAAAGGCTGCTGATGAGGAAATTAATGGGGTCACCCCGCTTGAAGACCATTATGAACGAGGCCGAGAGGATGCCAAGAGCGCTGAAGGCGGGGATGGATAGGCCCAGGATGACGAGAGCAGCCAGCACGTTAGCTTGCCTCAAATTGGCCCCAAATAGGAATATCCCCATCAGAAGGTATATCACTACTCGGAGGGAAGTGAGGACAAAGTTCCACAGGCTGGATGAGAGCAGCAACGTTGAGAGCCGGGTGGGGGTGACTAACATCGCTTCTAAGGTGCCCGTAACCTGCCCTGTGCGGATTGCATCGGAGAAGGAGTGAAGGGCTACACCTTGATAGCCGACAAAAGCGATGCCGATGAGGACAAAGGAAAAGTAATCGCCTCCGTAGTTGCTTAAATAAGGCGCTGTCGCCGAGCCGAAGAGCTTGGCGATAAAGTAAAAGCTAGCTGTGGAAAAGAGGATGCCAAACAGCTGGAGGATGAAGGCGAAACGATAGCTGAGCTGGATCAAGAAATCCCGGCGCAAAAAGAGCAGGGCCTTGTGAAAGGCTCTTAAGAGATTGGCTAAGCTGCGAGTTTCCTGCCCTCCTTTCCCCACCTTAGGGGGGATAGAAGGGGCAACGCTAAGTTGCTCCGCTCCCCCGAATGATGGCTCCCCTTTACGACTCCCAATCCCCCTCTCCTCGCCCTCACTGAGCTCTTGAAGGAGTTTCTCCCAGGGCTCCCCCTCAATCCCCGGTTCAGGGGCGGCTTCAGCGCTGTTAATTCCCACAGAGAGGCTAAGCTCTTCCCGGAGTTCAACTAGCCGTCGCAAACTTTCAGGGGTGGTCACCACCCGCAATTGGCCTTGCACCATCACCCCTATGCGGTCACACAATTCGATTGCCTCGTTCAGGTTATGGGTAACCAGGAAGATGGTGCACCCTTTTTGACGGGCCAGTTCGTGAAGGGCCTTTCTAAACCCGATAGCCGCCAAAGGGTCGAGGCTTCTGGTGGGCTCATCCAGGAAGAGGAGCGAGGGCTCATTGAGCAGGGCACGGGCCAAGGCCAGGCGATGCTTCATCCCTGTGGAGCAGGTGTCAAACCTCTTGTCGAGGATTTCCTCCAAGCCCAGGAGATGGGATAACTCTTCAATCCTGCGCTCAGCCTGAGAGGGAGGGATGTTGTAGAGGCCCGCATAGAAGCGTAAATTCTCCCGGCAGGATAGGCGCCAGTAGAAGCTGCGCTCATTGCCCGTTACCAACCCGATTGAAGCCTTGATCCCGCTTTCATCGGAGAGGTCGTGCCCATTGACTTGGGCGGTGCCGGAGGTGGGGAGGATAAGGGTGCATAGCATTTTCACCAGCGTGGTCTTGCCTGCCCCGTTAGGGCCAATCAGCCCGAATATCTCCCCCTGCTTGACCTGCAAATTCACGTGGTCAACCGCCAGTATCCCTCCCTCTGTGGGGAAGGGAAGCCTCAAGCCACTGAGGTGCCGGAACCGGGGGAACCACTTCGTTAGCTCCCAGGTCTCAATAGCATAAGACATACTTTCTTCCCTGGCCGGGCGAGGTAGCTCCACATTTAATTGTGGTCACATAGAAGGTGGATTTTGTCCCAAAAAGAGAGGCGTTTTTGCTCCCTTTTTGCCCCTCACCGTGGGGCAACATTGCCAACTACGCTTAAGATGGAGGACCACCTTAGGCGAATACACCGGGATTATATCAAAAGGGCAGGATAAAGTCAAAGGCTGGGTGGTTCCAACGGGTGAAAATTTGCGGTGAAAGATGTTTGTCTATATAATAAAACTGCTGATCCTAAGTGAATGGAGGTAAAAGTGCTACGAAAATTCATAGCCCGACTTGTGGAAGGAGAAAGCCTCGGCATTGACGAGGCCCGAGAGGCAATGGGGCTCATCTTGGAGGAGAAGGTCTCACCCTGGCAAGCGGGGGGTTTTCTGGTGGCCCTCCAGATAAAGGGGCTTACCGCTGAGGAGCTTATCGGATGCGCCTTAGCTATGCGGGACCGCTCGGTGTTCATCAGGCCAGAGCGTGCCGACCTGATAGACATCTCGGGCACGGGCGGAGACCGCTGGGGCACTTTCAACATCTCAACCACGGCGGCCTTCGTTGTAGCTGGGGCGGGCTTGGCAGTAGCCAAGCATGGAGCTCGGGCGGTCTCCAGCAAATGCGGGAGCGCCGAACTCCTGGATGCCCTGGGGGTTAACCTCAACCTCGGCCCGGAGGAGGTAGCGCAGTGCATAGATAAGGTGGGTATTGGCTTCCTCTTCGCCCCGGCCTTTCACCCCGCCCTGCACTATGTCCTTCAGACCAGGCGGGAGATAGGCGTCCGCACCGTGCTGGATTTGCTGGGGCCGCTGGTGAACCCTGCCGGGGCCAAGATGCAGGTCCTGGGCCTTTACGATGGACGGCTTACCGAACTGGTGGCTCAGGTCCTGGATTCCCTGGGGAGCCAATCGGCCTTTGTGGTCTATGGAGCCGATGGCTTGGATGAGCTTTCCACCACTGGCGTCAATAAGGTCAGCCGCTTGGAGGCCGGGACGATAACCACTTTCCCCCTCGATGCCGTGGAGTTAGGCTTGGCCCGAGCCCGGCTTTCGGACCTTCACGGCGGTGAACCGGAGGAAAATGCAGCCATCACCAGGAGGGTGCTGGAGGGCGAGAAGGGCCCCCACAGGGATATCGTGGTGCTCAACGCAGCGGCAGCCCTGCTGGTGGGAGGCAAGGCTGCCGATATGGAGGAGGGATTAGAACTGGCCCAGGAAGCCATTGATTCGGGCAAAGCCCTTCAGAAATTGGAGCAACTGGTGGAGTTTTCACATCGGTAGGGGCTGAGCGATGCCTGTGGGAAATAACTTTAAGTTAGAAGTCATCACGGAGGGGCTTGTCCCCAGGGAGGAAATCCGCTGGATTGTGGAAACGG
>DRAO01000229.1 GCA_011041825.1 Chloroflexota bacterium | reverse complement strand
CTTTTTATGTGACCACGATTAAGTGGAGAGCTACCCCTTCGCTCAAGGCAGGTTAAAAAAGCCTTTTGAGGGTATTTTCTTGCACGGCGGCGAAGCCGCCGTGCAAGAAAATACTACCCTTTTTCCCTGAGCTCTCGGGGGCAGGTTTAACCCCGGAGTTTTTCAACACACTCCAAAAACGCTGGTTTGACAAAGAGCCCAGTATAGGGTATGATTTAAAAACCAATCCTCGCCGATGAGGGGAAGATGCGAAGATGCTAGCAACGGTGACAAGTTGCGCCATAACTGGCTTGGATGGGGCAATAGTAGAAGTCGAAGTAGATTCCTCAGGCGGTTCCCCCGGCTTCATCATCGTAGGCTTGCCTGATGCTGCCGTCCAGGAATCAAGGGAAAGGGTCAGGGCAGCCCTCAGGAACTCCGGTTTCCGCCTCCCCGGTGGGCGCATCACCATAAACCTCGCCCCTGCTGACCTCCGCAAAGAAGGCCCAGCTTATGACCTACCCATCGCCGTGGGCATCCTCTATGCCTCCGGACAGATTTCCGCCGACCTGACAGATTCCGTCTTCGTCGGCGAGCTCTCCCTCGATGGCACGGTGCGACACGTGAGGGGCATCCTCCCTATGACCGGGTTCATCCATAGCCAAGGTTATAAGGTCTTCTACGTTCCAGCCGTTGATGCCCCTGAAGCTGCCTTGATCCAAGGTGTGGAGGTTATCCCCGTACCGGACTTACCAACGCTGGTGCGACACCTCCAAGGTCTGGAGCAGATAAAGCCCTATTATGCTGAAGTTATGTTCGATGAGACAGAAGAGCCCCACTATGAAGTGGATATGGCCGATATCAAGGGGCAGGAGCACGTGAAAAGGGCCTTGGAGGTAGCCGCTGCCGGAGGGCACAACATACTGATGGTAGGCCCCCCAGGAGCTGGGAAGACCCTGCTGGCCCGTGCTGTCCCTTCCATCTTGCCTAAGCTCACCTTGGAAGAAGCTCTGGAAATAACCCGCATCTACAGCGTGGCAAACATGCTTCCCCCCGACATACCTCTGATCCGCCACAGACCTTTCCGTGCCCCCCACCATACCATAAGTCATGCGGGGTTGGTGGGCGGGGGACGAATCCCTCGTCCTGGGGAGATAAGCCTGGCTCACAGGGGCGTGCTCTTCCTGGACGAACTCCCCGAATTCAGCCACAGGACGCTGGAAGTGCTCAGGCAACCGATGGAAGACCGGATTGTCACCATCAGCCGGGCACAGGGGTCGCTTACCTTCCCCGCCAATTTTATGCTCATTGCAGCGATGAACCCCTGCCCTTGTGGGTATTTTGGAGACCCCACCCACGAATGCACCTGTTCGCCCGCTACCGTGAGCCGCTATCAGAAGCGCATCTCGGGACCGCTTCTCGACCGCATAGACATCCACGTGGAAGTGCCTCGGGTGGAGTACGAGAAGCTGGCTTCAGACCGGATTGGTGAGCCATCGGCCAGCATACGGCAACGGGTGGAGAGAGCCCGGACCATCCAGAGAGAGCGGCTAGCGAAAGCGGGCTTGATGTGCAATGCCGATATGGGGCCGGCGGAAATCCGAGAGTTCTGCTACATAGATGAGGCCGGCAAGAGCCTGTTGCGAGCAGCGATGAAGCAATTGGGGATGAGCGCCAGGGCTTACCACCGAGTGCTTAAGCTGGCCCGCACCATCGCCGACCTGGAAGGCTCGGAGGGGATTTTGCCCCACCATCTGGCCGAAGCCTTACAATACAGGCCGAGGAGGGTAATTTGACAGATTGAAAAGCCTGTGTAAAATTTCAACACTCTTTTTGGGCACTACCCCCGTTACCTGGCTGCAATTGCTAGGTAAGGGCCATCCGGCAGCTCTGCTGCCATCGAAAGAAGCAAGACAAATCCCTTGTCAGTAAGGAGGAGATAAATTGCTGGAAGGAGCTACGACTTTCGAGACTTTTGGCGTGTGGAGCATCCTGGTGGTAGCTATAGCGGGTCTCCTTTACGCCATCTTCCTGGCCCGCCAGATACTGAAGGAGCCCACAGGCACGGAGATGATGCAGGACGTAGCCAAGGCTATCCGTGATGGCGCAGAAGCTTACCTTCGCACCCAGTTCCGCACCATCATATGGCTTATTATCCTCCTGGCCATAGCCCTTTACCTTTCGGCGCACCTCGCTGGTGAGCCCCTTAAGATCTCCCTGGGGCGAGCGCTAGCATTTGTGATGGGGGCCACTTTCTCCGGGACGGTAGGCTATGTGGGGATGAATATGGCCGTGCGGGGCAACGTACGAGTGGCAGCAGCAGCTCGCAAGAGCTTTAGCGAAGCCCTCCGCATTGCCTACCGCACCGGCACCATTACCGGTATGCTCACCGATGGCCTTGGCCTCCTGGGCGGGACCATCATCTTCCTCATCTACGGCATCCACGCCAAGGACGTCCTCTTGGGGTTCGGATTCGGCGGGACCCTGCTGGCCCTGTTTATGCGGGTGGGCGGCGGAATCTACACCAAAGCCGCCGATGTAGGAGCCGACCTGGTGGGCAAGGTCGAGCAAGGCGTGCCTGAAGATGACCCACGCAACGCTGCCGTAATAGCTGATTTGGTAGGCGATAACGTGGGGGATTGCGCTGGGATGGCCGCTGACATCTTTGAATCCTACGAGGTGACCATCGTCTCAGCGATGATCCTGGGCATCGGGGTGATGCACTACCTGGGGGATATGCACGATTACCGCTGGATTGTGTTCCCGCTGCTGGTGCGGGCGATGGGGGTGCTTTCCTCCATCATCGGCACTTATGCCGTGCGGGCCAGAGGCGAGCAAGAGAATGCGATGAAAGCCATTACCAGAGGCTACAACATCTCTGCCCTCACCTCCATCATCGGCTTCTTCCTGCTAGCGGTCTTTTATGCCAGGGACATAAGGTTCTTCTGGGCCACTTTCACCGGCATAATCCTGGCGGTAATCATAAACTACCTCACCGATTACTTCACAGGCACCGAGCATAGCCCGGTGAAGGAGATTGCCCGTTCAACCCGTACCGGCTCAGCAACTACAATCCTGAGCGGATTAGCTTCAGGCTATGAGAGCACGGTGTGGGCCATATTCGTCATCGCCGTGGCCATATTGAGCTCGGTAATCATCTTTGCCGGGGAACCCGCCCTCATCTTCTATGGGGTGGCCCTTACCGGCATCGGGATGCTCACCCTTACCGGGAACAATGTCTCGATGGATGCCTTTGGCCCTATCGCCGATAATGCCAACGGGATTGGGGAGATGGTGGGCTTGGAGCCCAAGGCCCGCAAGATTATGGCCGACCTGGATGCCGTAGGCAACACCACCAAGGCCATTACCAAGGGCATCGCTATCGGTTCAGCGGTGATAGCAGCAGTGTGCCTCTTCGGCTCATTCACCGAGGAGACGGGCATTCAGGCTTTCGCCATCAACGTGGTGAAGCCACAGGTTTTCATCGGGATGCTGATAGGAGGGGCCATCCCCTTCCTGTTCAGCTCGCTTACCATCCGGGCCGTAGCTCGGGCGGCTGCCCTCATCATTGATGAGGTCCGCCGCCAGTTCCGCATCCCTGGCTTGATGGAAGGGAAGGTGAAGCCCGATTATGCCCGTGCCGTTGCCATTTGCACGGCGGCAGCCCAGAAAGAGCTGGTGGGGCTGGGGCTTCTGGCGGTGCTCTCCCCCATCATTGTGGGGTTCCTCCTGCACGAGGAAGCATTGGGGGCTTTCTTGGCAGGCATCATCCTTACAGGACAACTCCTGGCAGTGTTTATGGCTAATGCCGGTGGCGCTTGGGATAATGCCAAGAAGACCATTGAAGACGGCCTTTACGGGGGCAAAGGCTCCGAGGCCCATAAGGCAAGCGTGGTGGGAGACACCGTAGGCGACCCCCTTAAGGATACTTCTGGCCCTGCTTTGAACCCGATGATCAAGGTCATAAACCTGGTCTCGGTGATAATCGCCCCCATCATCGTGCGGGTGTCGAGGACACCCTCCATCAGGCCCTACATATATGCTTTCGCAGCAATATGCATAGTGATAGTAGGCGTTGCCATCTGGTACAGCAAAAAAGAGGCCCATTTCCTACCGGAGGAGGAGGCTTGAGGCGATGAAAATCCGGCGGCGGAGCCTTTCCCGCCGCCGGGTCGGCTTTTACGGCATTTGTGATGGAATCACGAGGGTGCTGAAAAACTCCAGGGTTGGAAACTACTCCGCAGGCTAGGGATAGAAAAAGGGGTGTTTTCTCGTGCGGGGGCTTCGCCCCCGCACGAGAAAACACTTCAAAAAATGCTTTTTAACCTGCCCTCGCCGGAGGGAACCAT
>DRAO01000105.1 GCA_011041825.1 Chloroflexota bacterium | reverse complement strand
GGTACGTTCTTGGCCATAGCTCCTGCTCCTAATCAATAAGCTCTCCACAACGCTTACAATATCGAGCCTTAGTGCCATCTTCAAAGACCCTGAACCCCACCCTTGTGGGCTTATCACACTTAGGGCACACAAGGGCCACATTGGAAATGTGGATTGGGGCTTCCATCTCGATAATGCCGTACTGAGTGCGCACATCGGGAGTGCGACGCTGATGCTTCTTCACCAGGTTCACTCCCGAGACCACCACCCTTACATCGTTAGGGTCTCGGGTCCCATCACGCCTTCTCCCTATGATAACCCTCTGGACAGTACCACGTATCCCTTTATCTTCGCCAGTTATGACCTGAACGGTATCGCCTTTCCTTATCTTCCTCACTTTTACCTCCCTTAGCGAGCAACAAATTGCGGATTGCTTTATCCCCCTTATATTACCTCAGGGGCCAGGGACACTATCTTCATAAATCCCTTTTCCCTCAGTTCACGGGCTACCGGGCCAAAGATACGGGTCCCCTTCGGGTTATTGTATTCATCAATGATAACGGCAGCATTGTCATCAAACTTAACATAGGAGCCATCCGGGCGGCGGAATTCCTTGGCCGTGCGGACAATCACGGCCTTGACCACTTCCCCTTTCTCCACCTGTGCGGTCGGTGTAGCTTCTTTAACCGTAGCTATTATCATATCACCTACACCACCGTACTTCCTTGCTGAGCCGCCCAGGACCCTTATGCACAGGATTTCCTTGGCCCCGGTATTGTCGGCTACAACGAGGCGGCTTTCTTGCTGTATCATCTTCTAACCCTCCACCATCTGAGAGTAAGTTCACTCTTCTGCCCGCTCCAAGATTTCCATAACCACCCAGCGCTTCTCTTTACTTATGGGCCGGGATTCAATTATGCGTACCAGATCACCCACACGGCATTCATTGTTAGGGTCATGGGCTTTCACCTTCTTGGCTATCCTTATGACCTTGCCATAAAGGGGGTGGCGCTTCGTGCGTTCAACACGCACCACCACCGTCTTATCCATTTTATCGCTTACCACACGGCCTACCAGCTTCTTTCGCCTTTCCCTCATCTAGGCCTCCTTTGCCAGTGTTATCCCCAATTCCCTTTCCCTGAGGATGGTCTTAAGACGAGCAATGTCTCGCCTTACTTCACGGAAACGGGCGGTGTTCTTAACCTGCCCAATGGCTTTTTGGAAGCGCAAGTTGAAAAGCTCCCTATAAAGCTCATCCAGCCTGGCTCTTATCTCCTCATCTGTCATCGCCCTTATCTCGTGGGGCTTCATCGCTCACACCTCCTTGGTCAACTCAATGCGTTTTACGAACTGGGTCTTTATGGGGAGCTTATGGGCAGCCAGCCGCATAGCTTCTTGGGCTGCTTCTTCCTTAACGCCTGCCAGCTCAAAGATGATGCGGCCAGGTTTGACGACGGCCACCCAATGGTCAACGTTCCCCTTCCCGCTTCCCATCCGGGTTTCAGCGGGCTTGCGGGTTACAGGCTTATCGGGGAAGACCCTGATCCACAGCTTGCCGCCCCTCTTAACATGCCTGACTATGGCCCTGCGGGCCGCCTCAATCTGACGGGCTGTAAGCCAGCAGGGCTCAAGCGCCTGGAGGCCATAGTCCCCGAATTCCAATGTATTCCCACGAGATGCCTTGCCCTTCAGGCGGCCTCGTTGCTGTTTACGGTATTTTACCCTCTTAGGCATCAACATAGCACCCTCTCCTAGCCATAATCATTCGCTACTACCCGATGTTCCGGTTAGGGATAGAATTTCCACTTCGGGCTTCTCAGGCAATATGTCACCCTTATAAATCCAGACTTTAACGCCTATGCGCCCCAGAGTAGTGTGGGCCTCAGCCAGGGCATAATCAATATCCGCCCGCAAGGTATTGCGAGGGATGCGGCCCTCCTTCACGTACTCTTTACGGGCCATTTCGGCCCCGGCCAAGCGGCCTTTGCATTGAATCATAACCCCTTTCGCTCCAGCCCGCATTGCTCGGGCCACCGCCTGCTTCATAGCCCGGCGGTAGGAAATCCTCCTCTCCAATTGCTCGGCTACATTTTTAGCCACCAAATAGGCATCCAATTCCGGTTTCTCTATCTCTTCAACTTCCAAGCGTATCTTCTTGCCCGTCAACTTCTCCAACTTCTGACGCAGCAGGTTTACCCTCGTCCCCTTGCGTCCAATTATCATACCCGGCTTAGCCGTATGGATTACGACGTTGACCTGCTTGGGAAAACGCTCTATCTCTATCTTGGATACGCCAGCGTCGCCGGCCTCCTGGTGGATGAGCTTGCGGATGGCTATGTCTTCCAACAGCATATTGGCGTAATCCTCTCCCTCTGCATACCAGTGGGAGAGCCAATCCTTAGTATAGCCAAGCCGGAATCCTATGGGATGTACTTTTCTCCCCAAACTCCCTCCTCCTTAAAGTTTTTTTCTCGACAGCTAGAGAACTGCCGCCGGAAGATAACCTCCCATTCCCGCTAACTTATCCTCTCGGCGAGGACAACGGTGATGTGGGAATAACGCCGCCTGATGGGCCTGATGCGGCCCCTGGCGGCAAATCGCCTCCAACGCCGAGTAGGGCCCTGGTCAGCGTAAATCCGGGCAATGTATAAGTCCTCTCGGGAAAGGCCAAGGTTTTCCTCGGCGTTGGCTATGGCCGATTTAATGGTTTTGGATACGATTCTGGCTGCCTTCTGCGGCATAAATTCCAGCATTGCCAGGGCTTCATCCACCTGCTTGCCCTTGAGCTGCCCGATAACCCGCCGCACCTTCTGCGGCGAGATGCGCACATATTTGGTTACCGCCCTTACCTCAAATGCCTCTTCCATAGTTGTCCCCTCTCCTCAATAGAGCTCTAAAGCAAGCCGCAATTCAATTATAACCCGCCCAACGGTTTACTTCTTTTTCCTCACCTGCGTCTTCTTCTCTTTCACCGTATGCCCCCTGAAGGTGCGGGTGGGGGCAAATTCGCCCAGCCGATGGCCCACCATTTGCTCAGTTATGTAAATGGGCACGTGACGGCGGCCATCGTGGACGGCTATCGTATGCCCCACCATCTGGGGGAAAATCACCGATGCCCTTGACCAGGTTTTGATGACCCGCTTTTCCCCCGTGCGGTTCATCTCTTCTATCCGCTTGAGAAGCTTCTTGTCCACATAAGGCCCCTTCTTAAGAGACCTCCCCATACCATCACCTCCTTCTAACGAATCGGAGAAGTTGCTTTTAGCAAACCCTGTTACTTCCTGCGCTTGATTATGAACTTATCCGTGCGCTTGTTGCGGCGGGTCTTCTTGCCCAGTGCGTGCTTCCCCCACGGGGTCTTAGGGTAGGGCAAACCGATGGGAGCACGGCCCTCGCCACCGCCGTGAGGGTGGTCCCTGGGTGACATCGCCGAGCCACGCACTGTTGGACGCCAACCAAGCCAGCGCTTCCGGCCAGCCTTGCCCAACTTTATGTTGGCGTGGTCTACATTGCCGACCTGGCCAATGGTGGCCATACACTTAAGGTGAATCAGCCGGATCTCCCCCGAAGGGAGGCGCACCTGAGCATAATCGCCTTCCTTGGCCAACAGTTGAGCCGAAGTACCGGCGGCTCTGACCAACTGCCCACCCCGGCCCGGATAAAGCTCGATGTTGTGGATGAGGGTGCCGACAGGGATGTTAGCCAGCGGCAGGGCATTGCCCACTTTGATATCCGCATCCGGCCCTGACATCACGGTGTCACCCACCTTAAGGCCCAGGGGAGCTATGATGTACCTTTTCTCCCCATCCACATACTGGATGAGAGCTATCCGAGCCGAACGGTTGGGGTCGTACTCAATGGCTATGACCTTGCCGGGAACCCCGATTTTATCCCGCTTGAAGTCTATGATGCGGTACATCCGCTTATGGCCGCCACCTCTGTGGCGTACGGTTATGCGTCCCCAGTGATTGCGGCCCGAATGCTTCTTAAGCGGGACTATAAGGGACTTCTCCGGCTCGGTCTTGGTTATCTCTTCAAAGGTCGAAACACTCATCCCCCGCCTTCCCGGCGAGGTAGGCTTATACACCCTGATACCCATTTCTACTCCACCCCTCTTTTATAGTCATTGTTACACGCCCTCAAAAATCTGTATGCTTTGGCCAGGCGCTAGCTTGACGATAGCCTTTTTCCAGGCGGGTTTCCTGATGATCCGGCGGTAACCATGCCTGCCCCGTTTTGGAGGCACATTTATTATGCGAACTTCCTCCACCTTGACGTTGAAGATTTTCTCCACAGCCTGCTTAACCTGAAGCTTGTTAGCCCTGCGGTCCACTTCAAACACATACTGTCCTTGCTCCGCC
>DRAO01000268.1 GCA_011041825.1 Chloroflexota bacterium | reverse complement strand
GAGTTTTTCAACACCCTCCCGCAATGACTACTTGCCTTTTAAGGATGGGTAATGTATAATTGTGTTTAACTTTATCCAGAGGATGCTTAGACCTGTTTGGTCCGAAGCTGAGGCTTCGGGCTAAGCTCTTTATCATCAATTTGCTGAGGGTTGCACGTATGGAGCTGAGCAAGCTTATCAAGTATGCCCGGGGTGAAGAAGAAGCAGACCTCCTCCTTAAGAACGTGCGTCTGGTTAATGTCCTCTCCGGGGAGATTTACCTTACCAACGTTGCCATAGCCCGCACCCGCATTGTGGGCATTGGGGAATACAGGGCCAAAGAGGAGATAGACCTGGATGGATATTACCTCTGCCCCGGCTTCATTGATGGCCACGTCCACATCGAAAGCTCAATGCTCACCATCCCCGAGTTTGCCAAAGCTGTGGTGCCGCACGGGACAACAGCCGTGGTCATTGACCCCCACGAGATTGCCAATGTCCTGGGGCTGGATGGGATAAGGTATATGCTGGAATCCAGCAAATACAACCCCTTGAGCGTCTACGTGATGCTCCCTTCCTGTGTGCCTTCAACCGATATGGAGACATCCGGTTCCCGCCTGGCTTCCTATGACCTGGCGCCCCTCTTCAGTGACCCCTGGGTTCTGGGGCTGGCCGAGGTGATGAATTACCCCGGTGTTATCTTCGGCAACAGCGAAGTCCTGGCAAAGATAGCCTCCGCCGGAGATAATCCCATTGATGGCCATGCCCCCGGCCTCAGTGGGAGGGATTTAGCCGCATACGTGGCCGCAGGTGTGGGCTCCGACCACGAGTGCACCACCATCGAGGAAGCCCGGGAGAAATTGCGCCTGGGGATGTACGTGATGATAAGGGAGGGCTCCACAGCCCATAACCTCAGGGACCTCTTACCTCTGGTTACACCTGAGAACTCCCGCCGTATGATGTTTGTCACCGATGACTGGCACCCCGCTGATTTGATGGACAAAGGCCACATAGACCACCTCATCCGTTTGGCCATTGATCAAGGGCTTGAACCCATCATAGCCATCCAGATGGCAACCATCAATCCCGCCGAATACTTCGGCCTCAAAGAGCTGGGAGCCATAGTCCCAGGCCGCCGGGCCGACCTGGTGCTCTTCGATGACTTCAAAAACTTCCGCATCCTCAAGGTCTGGCGGGGGGGGAAACTGGTGGCGGAAGATGGCAAAATCATCCCCTGGGAAAGGCCACCCCGCCCTGTAACTCTGCGGAGCTCTATGAACGTGAACTGGGATGGCGTGGATTTCCGCATCCCTGCCCAATCGTCCCGCATCCGGGTGATACAGGTGGTGCCAGGTCAGATTGTCACCCGCAAGCTGGTGACCGAAGCCAAAATCGTGGATGGCTATGCCGTAGCCGACGTAGAGAGGGACATCCTCAAGATAGCCGTCATCGAGCGCCATATGGCTTCGGGAAATATGGGCAAAGGCTTTGTCCAGGGATTCGGACTTAAGAAAGGAGCCCTGGCTTCATCGGTAGCCCACGACTCCCATAACATCGTGGTGGTAGGGGCCACTGATGATGATATGATGAAAGCCGTCAGGGAAATCGAAGCAATGAAGGGAGGGCTGGTAGCCGTAGCCGATGGCAAGGTGCTGGCCAGGCTGGCCCTGCCCATAGCCGGGCTTATGAGCGAGAAGCCCATCAACGAGGTCAGGGAGGAATTGGAGGAGTTGACCGAGGCCGCAAAGGCCCTCGGGTGCACCCTTAAAGAACCCTTTATGGCGATGAGCTTCCTCGCCCTCCCCGTTATCCCCGAGCTTAAGCTCACCGACAAAGGGCTGGTGGATGTGACACAGTTCAAATTCGTGCCCCTGTTCGAGCCGGAGCGATGAAGCGCAGAGTAATCCTGGCCTCTTCCTCCCCCCGGCGGGCGGAATTGCTATCAAAGTTAGGGGTTGCCTTTGAGGTGCTCAAGGCTCAAGTGGAAGAAACCCTCCTCCCCGGCGAGAAGCCCGAAGAGCTGGTAGCCCGCCTGAGCCAGCTCAAGGCCGGGGCGGTGGCCCCCCTGGCCTCCGATGCCCTCGTCCTTGCCGCCGATACGATAGTGATGCTCGATGGGAAGATACTGGGCAAGCCCCGCAACCCCGAAGAGGCCAAAGCTATGCTGCGTGCCCTGCGGGGGCGTTACCACACCGTCTTCACCGGTGTGGCGGTGCTCGATGTATCCAGGAATCTCTTGCTCCAAGAAGTTGAACGGAGCGAGGTATTGATGAGGGATTATACCGATGAGGAAATAGAGAAATTCGTGGCCTCGGGCAAGGCTTTGGACAAGGCAGGAGCTTACGCAGTGCAGGATAGGGATTTCAACCCCGTGGTGAACATAAAAGGATGCTACACGAGCGTGATGGGGCTTCCGATATGTATGGTGGCAAGGCTTTTGGAGAAAGCAGGGCTACACCCCATCCACAACCCGGCGAAACTGTGCAGGGACTTTACCCCAGAGTGGTTTAATTGTCCTCGTTTCAGGCAGGCTTAGCCCAAGGAAGAAAGAATTTTTCTGGGCAGCGGCCCTGCCGCTGCCCAGAAAAACACCTCGTCTTTCTCTTTTGCTTATGCTGCTCAGCGAAGAAATAACTCAGGCAATGCCGCTGCACGCAGACGCCTACAGGTTGAATTCCACCCCTACTTCCCCGGCAATGTCTTTCAAATCCTGCACCACTTTCTTGTGGAGCGGTATCCCTTCCCGGGCGTGTTTCTCCGCCGCTTCGAATTCCTTCTCGCCGTGGATGTAGATGCGGGTTTGGCCCTCGGCTTTGGGCGAGTTCTTCAGGCGGCGGATGAGGTCGTCCATATCGGCTTTGAACTCGTCCAGAGGGCGGAAGGCGTCAATCCGGATGGCTCCGAAGAAGTGGCCGATCCTGGACGGCAGAGGCCGTCCCTGTTCATCTTTGGGATAGACCAGATCAGCATAAGCTGCCCCTGCAAGCACCCCGCAGAAGATTTCCACCGCCAGGGCCAGGCCGTATCCTTTATGTCCACCCATATCCTCCCCGGCTCCTCCCAGGGGGAGCAATCCCCCACCCCGCCTTTCCAGGAGGTTCCGCAACACGAGGCCGGGGTCGGTAGTGGGGTACCCTTTCTCATCGGTGGCCCACCCGAGGGGGATGGGCTTGCCCAGCCGGTTGTAGACCTCCAGTTTGCCCCGAGGTACGGTGCTGGTAGCCATATCGAGGACAAAGGGCCTTTCTTCCCCAGCCGGAACAGCTATGCTGATGGGGTTGGTCCCCAGCATAGCATTGCGCCCGAAAGTAGGCACCACCAGGACGGCAGCATTGGTGGAAGAGATGCCTATGAAATCGTATTCAAGGGCCATCATCGAGTAATAACCGGCGATGCCGTAGTGGTTGGAGTTGCGCACGGCCACGAAGCCCACGCCGTACTCCCTGGCCTTTTCGATGGCCTTCTGCATTGCCCGGTAGCTTACCGGCTGGCCCAGCCCAGCTCCGGCATCAATGGTAGCAGTGGTGGGGGTTTCGTGCACCACCTTAACCTCGGGGCGCACTTTCATCATACCGGATTTGATGCCATTGACATAGCGGCGCATCCGGGCCACACCGTGGGAGGAGATGCCCCGTAGGTCAGCGGTAACCAGTACATCGGCAGTGATGGCTGCGTCCTCTTCGGGGACCCCAAGCTTCACAAAGACCCTGCGGCAGAAGTCCTTGAGGGGTTCGGCTTGGACAATGGCTCCAATCTCTTTCTCCTCCATTGGTACGCCTCCCTCGTTTATAGTGAATTGGAAAACTCAAAGGACGCTCTTTTTAGGGCGAAGCCCCGCTTTTTATGTGACCATGCTCAGGAGATGAATCGGATTGGCCTTCTTCCTCCAACAGGGCTTTCAATGCGGTTATCGCCACCTCTAACATCCCATCATCCGGCTCTCGGGTGGTCAAGGCTTGTAAAGCCAAGGCAGGCCACACCAGGAAGCGCATCAGCGCATTGCCCTGATGAGCGCTTCCAAACTTGATGAATTCGTAAGAGAGCATCACGATAATGGGTATCAAAAGTACCCTGGAGATAAACCGGAGCAAAAGGGGCGGTTTGCCCAGCAAGGCAAAGACCAGGATGGAGATAACGGCAACCCAGAGCACAACCCCGGTCCCGCATCGGGTATGAGCAGTGCTATAGCTTCTCACCCTGGCAATTTCCAGCGGCTCACCGGCTTCATAAGCGTTGATGGTCTTATGTTCGGCCCCGTGATAGGCAAAGACCCTCTTTACATCAGGCCACAGCCCGATGCCTGCTATGTAGGCGATGAAAAGCCCCAGCCTTATCACCCCCTCCACAAGGTTGCTTATCAACG
>DRAO01000179.1 GCA_011041825.1 Chloroflexota bacterium | reverse complement strand
GGATGACGTGTTGCTCTTAAGGGTTTGCGATGAGGAGAGGGAAATAGAAGCACGCCTTCGTGAGGAGGTGAGCCTGCCTGCTCACCAGGTCATAGTATCGGGGTGTGGGAAGGGGTTAACTTATATGGATGTTTCCAAGGGGGATTATCAATTTGGCCCAGGCCCTTGTCTTGCCCCCCAGCAAATCTTTGCCCTGATGGAAGAGCTTTACAGGAAGGCCCTTCATTACCGGGTTGCCGGTGGCATACATACTTCGGGAATCAGTGATGGGAAGGGGCTATTATGGGTTGCTGAGGATATTGGGCGACATAATACCTTGGATAAGCTTAAGGGTTACTGTTTGCTTAAGGGCATACCCACCGAAGGGAAACTCATCCTCACCACTGGGCGCATCTCCTCCGAAATGCTGGCGAAAGCGGCACGGATGGGGGTGCCATTTATCGTGTCCCGGACCTCGGCTACCGTTCTGGCTGTGGAGCTGGCCCGAAAATGGGGCATCACCCTCGTGGGGTATGCGAGGGGCGGGGGATTTCTCATCTATAGCGGGGTGAACCGGATTGAAGGGTGGCAGGGATAGCTGCTATCTCTTCCTCCAGGATTGCTTCCTTCGGGGAAGGGCGATAGTAATCTTTGAAGAAATGGTACAAATCCTCAGCCCTTGTATATGGGGTTATGCGCAGTGGCAGATAGGCGGGATAGATGATGAAAGCCCGTGTCTGTGCCCCCCCTAGTCCTCCGTGAGTTGCCTTCTGGTCTTCGAAAGTTACCACCCCTCTCTTGCTGTCCAAAGCTCCAAACACTATGATGTCCCCGCTATGAGGGAATGAGGCCAGTCGCTTTATCTCCTGCCCGAGGATTTCCGGGTCGCCAAAGGGTTCCAAAAGGGTAAAATCCCCCTTTGCCCCCTTTTCTCCCAAAGCAAAAGAGCCCTTTTTAGAGAACACATAGACTTCATTTCCTTCCTTCACCGCCACCAGCCCTACCCCCGGGTGTTCCACGAGTTTTTCTACCAGCCCGGGGTAAAGGCGGGTTATCTCGCTTAGGTTGAGCTTCCGTCTATAACGGGTGAAGTAAATGTGAGCCAGGGGGCCTGAGCAGCTCACCACCACCCTGTCATCGCTTTCGGGAGGTGAGGGGGCTTCCTCAAAAGTGATGTGTTTCACCAGCATTCGTTTCAGAAACCTTATCATCCGGAGTCCGGCCCGGGAAACCCGCCCTTCCACGTTTTCTACCTCCCTTAACAGCATCCTGATGCCTGTTTCTGAGGGTTTTTCAGGTTCCCTGGCTTCCTCCATAGGTGTTTCTTCGCCCAAGTTTGCAGAGATGAATTCCCCCAGCGTGTAACCGAAGGCTTTCTTAAAAGGCAGGGAGGGAGCCATCCCGTGGTCAGAGAGGATGAAAATGTCGTAATGCTTGAAGCCCTCCCTGGAACACATCATCACAATCTGCTTTATCTGCTTGTCTATCCCTTTGAGCACCCTGAATGCCTCACCGCTGGTTGTCCCCGTCTGATGGGCTATTTCATCATAGCCGTAATAATTGGTGTAGATGGCGGGAATGCCCCTGTAAATATCCACGAGGCAGGCGTAAGTTTGCATCTCCCTGAAGACCACATTGACCAGGATATTGCCCAAGGGCCTGACCAAATTGAATTCGGGCCGGAGGGAAGGGATGAGGGAATAGAGGGCCACTCTCAAGTTTGTGCGGAGGTATTCCCACAACGAGAGCCCTATAACCCGTATTACCCGCCAGGGGTGCAATAAGAAGAGAACCATCACCCCTGTCCCCCGGAGGCTCTGGAACAGATGGGTTCTATTGATGGCCCCAAGGGTAAAGAGGGAAAGGGAGGCACCGCCATCGAGCATACTGAAGTAACTGGACCCCCCTCTCAACAGCCCTTCATTATTCTCTGCCACCCTGCACTGGATAGCCTGGATGGACTGAGGGTTTTTGCCCTCTACCCTTAACCCTGTATCCTTCTCATACCACCGGAACCCGCAGATGTCAAAGCTGTTTCCGAAAAGGAGCCCAGCCTGAACCGCAGGGGTGGTGCTGGGCAGCCCACAATCCCAGAGGGAGAGCTTGTATTCCCCTCGTTTCAGGAGCCGCTTCAAGAAGGGCATATAACCCCATTGAAGGGCTTTCACCAGATAATCATAAGCCAGGGCATCTATCTGGATGATGATGAAACCCCGCTTCTTAGGGAAGGAGCGTCGGGAAAAACCTGCCCTTTCTGCCACCAGGCTGTATTTGACCACCAGGTAAAACTCGTATATCTTATTCCAGAGTTCTCTTAGCATTCGGTAGCTCCACACTTAATCGAAGCGGTATCCTGATACCCCCAGCCTTATGCTGGGGAGGATCAGCAAGCCCCTGAACCCAGGGCCTCGTGCCCTGGGGAAACCCCAGCGTCCTGAAAAGCCAAACTTCAAGGAGCATCAGCACCCTTAATCGCCCTGAACCTGGTATTCAGGGCAAAAGTGTCGGATAGCTAGTCCCGGAAAGACGAGAAGGCTAAAGTTCAGCAAAGGTTTTAGGAGAAGAGCTTCGTAATTTCGTCCTGGGGGAAGGGCTTTAGAGTTTTAAGTTTCTTGCCTTCCTTTAGCCATTGACCCTCAGCCTTGCTCAAGACTTTACCGATAACTTTGCAGCTTATGCCCTTCTCACGGTAAGCTTCCAACAGCAATGGGGTGTGTTCAGGCGCCAGGGTTATAACCAATGCTCCGGAAGCAATGGTGCCTAATGGGTCTAAGCCAAATTCATTGCATAAGCGCTGCCCTTCGGGAAGCACCTCAACGGCTTCCCTGTCTATCAGTAACCCTACCCCAGCCGCCTCGGCCACTTCATATAGGCCCATAGCCAGCCCCCCTTCTGTGGGGTCATGCATCGAGTGGATGGGGGCCGTGTCCACCGCCAGGAGAGCTGCTTCCACCACGCTGATGCCAGGGTCGAAGAGGAAGCTTTTGGCTTTCTCGATGAATTCTTCCTCATAGCCACGCCGTCTTAGTTCCTCTTCTTTCTCCCGGGCGATTATGGATGTGCCCTCGATGGGGATGCCTTTGACCAGGATTACGTCATCCCCCTCTTTGGCACCGGCGGTGGTGACCAGCTTATCTTTGTCCACCTCCCCGAGGATATGCCCCACTACTATGGGCCTGTTGAGGTCATAGGTGACTTCGGTGTGTCCTCCGATGATGCTAATCCCGAGCTTCCCTGCCGCCTCGGCTACCTGAGCGAAAATGGCATCGGCCATCTCTGGCGTGGCTTGGCCCTGGGGCAGAAGCACTGTGCACAGCATCCATCGGGGCTTTGCGCCCATCACGGCTACATCGTTGGCATTAACATGGACGGCATACCAGCCTATGAGGTCTGTGGCGAAGGTTATGGGATCACTTTTAACCACCAGGTAGCCGGAGCCCATATCTATTACCGCTGCATCCTCACCGAACCCAGCCCCCACCACCACTCTCTCGTCCTTCGAGGTATATCGTTCTAAAAGCACCTTTAGCAATTCGGGGTCCAGCTTACCAGTGGGTAAGAGGGTTGCCATAGCCTTGTCCCCAAGCTTTATTCCACAAACCGGTATTTTAACAACGTCCACAGGGCACCGAAACCGTCCTTCCAGGAAATCTTCTTGCCCTCGTGAAATTCTCGTCCCCTGTAGGAAATAGGTACCTCCAAGATTTTATAGCCCCGCTTTAAAATCTTGGCCGTTATCTCAGGCTCGATCTCGAACCGATTGGAATGAAGGGGAATGGCTCTGATGAGCTTGGTCCTGAAGACCTTGTAACACGTTTCCATATCGCTGAGGGACGAGCCATAGAGCAGGTTAGTGATGGCAGTGAGGAAACGGTTGCCAATGCGGTGCAAAGAGAGCATTTTCTCCCCGCCTCCGCTCAGGAAACGGGAGCCATAGACCACATCGGCTTCGCCTTCAAGGAGGGGTTTAAGCAGCTTAGGGTAATCCTGGGGGTCGTATTCTAAGTCAGCATCCTGGATGATGATGAAGTCCCCTCGGGCATTAGCGATGCCTGTTCTCACAGCAGCCCCTTTGCCCTTGTTTTTCTCGTGATACACCACCCGGATATCCCCCTTGGCTTCCTCTTCCTTGAGGATTTGCCGGGTGCGGTCGTGGGAACCGTCATCCACCACGATTATCTCCTTATCCATCCCGACATCTACGGTCCTGACTTTATCGAGGATTGCCCTGATAGTGGCTTCTTCGTTATAGACAGGGATTACTATTGAAAGCTTCACGCCTTCACCTCCTGAAATCCGAGCATCTTCAGCCGGAGGCTGAGGAATCCTTCCTCGATGGCTTCGTTGCCCCAGGTTTTCCTCTCCCCCGGCTGAGGATATTGTAAACCCTG
>DRAO01000473.1 GCA_011041825.1 Chloroflexota bacterium | reverse complement strand
GGCGCTTTTGTGGGAGCCATCATCGGCTTCCTCTTCGGGATAATAAGCGTCTATGGGAAGGCAGACCAGGTGGTGGCCGGGATGGGCATTAACATCTTCGCCCTGGGATTTGTGCCCTTCTTGCTGATGGCCATATGGGCATTCCCCGGCATCCACCTCTTCCCCCGTGAACTTATGGTACGCCCCTTATACACCCCCATAGGTCGGGTAAGCCCTGTGACTATCCTGGCCATAATCATCGTCATCCTGGCTCACATCCTCCTGCACAAGACGGTGCTGGGGTTCAGGATTAAAGCCGCCGGTGAAAGACCCGAAGCCGCTGATGTGGCCGGGATAAGGGTTGACCTCATCAGGATTTTCACCGCTACCCTGGGTGGAGCGCTGTGTGGCTTGGGTGGAGCTTTTATGCCCCTGGCCTGGTTCGGAGGGGTGGTGAAGGAAATCTCCGCCGGGAGAGGCTTCATTGCTTTGGCCTGTGTGGTTTTCGCCGGGTTGGAACCGTTGCTGGCCTTAGCTGCTTCTTTCATCTTCGGTTTCGCCGAAGGCTTCGCCTATGCTGTGGCTGTTACCCCAGGCGTCAAGGAGGTCATCCCCTTCTATTTCGTAAATATGATACCTTATATCACCACCCTGGTGGTCGTAGCCTTGGTCATCGGCCAGAGGAGGTTCCCGGCGGCCTCAGGTCAGCCTTATACAAGGGAATGAAGTTGTTTTCCCGTGCGGTAAAGCTGAAGAGAATGGCACTTTTTTCCATCCCTCCCCCTTTTCCCTAAAGGCCTACGCTTATCTTCCTTTTCCTGTGTTAACCCCTCCCATCACAATCCCCCTGGTTCATCTTCAAAATGTGTGCCGGATGGCCCCCTATAAGGCCGCTGGAGATGGCGTTTTGGCATCAAAGGAATGCCTCCGAAGCAGGGATGTTTATTTAAGGAATGTTATTTCTTCGACGGCAGCGAAGCTGCCGTCGAAGAAATAACACTCTCCTTTAAATTGATGCAAACTCGGCTTTGAGCCCAGGCTTTGCACGCTGGCGATGTTTGTGGTATGATTAAAATCCAAAAGATAAGGGAGAGGTTTAGATGGGCATCGGACTTGGAAAGAGCTTGGAGAAAACGAGGGTGAATTTCTTCGGGCGGATAACCGGGCTTTTAAGGGGGGCCCGGATAACCGAGGAGATGTGGGAGGAATTGGAGAGTTTGCTCATCCAAGCGGATGTTGGCGTGGAAACCACCCTCGAGCTTATCGAGCGCTTGCGTGGGCGGGTGGCCCGAGGGGAAGTCAGCACTCCTGAGGGGCTTAAAGAAGCCCTTAAGGAAGAGCTCCTGGCCCTGTTAGGGGAGATGCCTCCCTCGGCTCTGGATGAGCCCCGGCTCCTCACGGTCATACTTATGGTGGGGGTTAACGGTTCGGGCAAGACCACCAGCATCGCCAAGCTGGCCCGCTATTGCCAGGGCCGGGGCCATAAAGTCATCCTAGCCGCCGCTGACACTTTCCGAGCGGCTGCCATTGACCAGCTTAAAATCTGGGGTCAGAGGGTAGGCGCCGATGTGATTGCCCATCAGCCCGGAGCTGACCCCGGTGCGGTGGTATATGATGCCATCCGGGCTTGCTACGCCCGTGGTGCTGACGTGCTCATCATAGACACGGCTGGCAGGCTTCACACCAAGTATAACCTTATGCAGGAGCTCAGGAAGATTCGCAACGTGGCTGCCAAGCAGGTTCACAATGCCCCCCACGAGACTTTGTTGGTGCTGGATGCCACCACTGGCCAGAACGCCCTCTCCCAGGCAGTGCACTTCAAGGAAGTTGTTGACATAACTGGCATAGTCCTGGCCAAATTGGATGGTACTGCTAAGGGGGGAGCGGTGTTCCCAATCGTCAGGAAGCTGAAAGTGCCCATCCGATTTGTGGGCACGGGTGAGAAGCTGGAAGATTGGGCTGAATTTGACCCTAAGGTCTTTGTAGAGGCACTGCTAGAGGAAGAGCACGGAAACGGCTCTGTGAAAAAGCCTTAGTTCACGAATACCTGCAAAAATGCCCTGGAGGTGGAGATGACTGTAGAAGAAATCCGCAACCGATTACAGGATTTGCTTTCCCGCATTCAGGAAATCGAGGTGCGTCTTTGACATTGCGGGTAAGGAGGAAAAAGTAAGGAAATTGGAGGAGGAATCAGCTCAACCGAGTTTCTGGGCTGATTCCGTAAGAGCTAACAGGATTATGCGCCAGCTTGCAGCCCTCAAAGAGGAGGTGAATCAATGGCGTGAGCTGGAGCGAAGGGCCAGGGATGCATTGGAGCTAGCTATTTTGCTGGTGGAAACCGGTGATGAGACCCTTGAAGAGGAATTGGCCCAGGAAGCCGAAGGGATAGATTCTCAATTGAAGAAGCTGGAATACAGCCTCCTGTTCTCAGGGGAGCACGATTCCAAAGGGGCTATACTTTCCATCCACGCTGGAGCAGGGGGCACCGATGCCCAGGATTGGGCTGAGATGCTCTTACGGATGTACCTGCGCTGGGCTGAGAGCAAAGGCTTCCGCACGGAAATACTGGACACTTCCTACGGAGAGGAAGCCGGGATAAAGAGCGCTACCATAGTCGTTGAAGGCCCCTATGCCTACGGATACCTTAAGGCGGAGAAAGGAGTGCATCGCCTGGTGCGGCTTTCCCCCTTTGATGCGGCTCATAGGCGCCACACTTCTTTCGCTCTGGTGGAAGTATGGCCGGATATAGAGGAAGAGATAGAGGTAGAAGTCAAGCCTGAGGACCTGAAAATCGAGGTCTTCCGGGCTTCAGGCCCGGGTGGGCAGCATATGCAGAAAAACGCCACCGCTGTCCGCATAACCCACATACCCACCGGCATTGTGGTTACCTGCCAGAGCGAACGCTCTCAGGTTCAAAACAAAGCGGCTGCCTTGCGCATCTTGAAAGCCCGACTTTACCAGAGGGAACGAGAGGAACGGGAGAAAGAGCTGGCTCGCCTTAAAGGCGAGCACGTGGAAGCTGGTTGGGGTAATCAGATACGCTCTTACGTGTTACACCCCTACAAGTTGGTCAAGGACCTGCGCACCGGTGTGGAGGTCAGTGACCCATATCGGGTTCTCGATGGGGATTTAGATGCGTTCATAGAAGCATACTTGCGCAAAAACATTGGCCGAACCGATTGAAAGAAGCAGGCAGGGGCGAACGGCCGTTCGCCCCTGCCTCGCCTTAAAGTTCGTGTTCAGGGCAAAAGTGCCGGGTAGCTGGTCCCCCTTTTGTCAGCGGTGGTCGAAGTAGATTTCCGCCCTTATGCATCCGCTGGAATCGGTTTTGATGTTAGCCACATCGGAGATGCGGTTTCCGGCTTCATCGGTGAGGTACACCTGCCAGTTCCCTGGCAAGGGGCCATCTACCTTGAGTATGCATCCTCTAGAGCCATCAGGAGGGTTGGTAGGGCCATTGCAGACTCCCACCGGCACGAAGACCACGTTAACCCCTATTTGAGGCTTTCCCCCTGCCCTTACGAAAACCTTAAGTTCAGCGGTGCCTGAGCCTAAACACTTGATAGAAGTTAACACATAGGGCAGCGGTGGCGGAGTTGGCGTGGGCGTAGGCCGGGGGCGAGGACGAGGAGTGGGCGTAGGCGGGATGTTGGCCGCTATCTTGATGGCTGATACAGGTCCTCCTTCAATGCGGAGGTACTTGGCCGAAGCCCATCCTTTCTTCCCCTTTATGCAGCATACCTGTATCCAGTCACCGGCCTTGTTGCGGGCCACGATTTGGAATTCGGTGTTAATCTTGGCCTTATCTATGATGGGGTAGACCAAGCCAGGGCCAGTGCGGATGTTCAGGTTATCCGTGGTGACCACGGCCTTGGTCGGAGCCTTGGGTGTGGGAGTGGGTTGCTTTGACTGCGTAGGTGTGGCTAGAGGTGATTCAAAGGTAGTGCCCTGCCCACTGCTTTTAGGAGTGGGTGTAGAAGTAGGTGGTGGAGGGGTTGTGGCTTGTGGAGAAGGCGTGGGAGTAGGTGGCTGGGAGGTGACCACGACAAGTTCAGCAGAAGTGGGTGTAAAGGTCGGTTTGGGTGTTCTGGTGAAGGTGGGCGTAGCTGTGGGAGGGCGTTTGGCAATAAAGGGGGCGCTTACGCACCCCAGCATCAATATCAGCATTACTCCGATAACCATCAAATTGACCCAGGAACGTCTCATCATTCTTCCCCTGTGTTTTATTATAGTCTTTTGCAAAGGTCCATACAAAGGGGGAGCTATTCCCCAGGTTAATTAAGGGAGGAAATTTCGGGGGGACACCCCCCGTGCCCCCCGCTTTATGCTTACTTTCCTTGCAAAGGTCCATACAAGGGGGAGCTATTCCCCAGGTTAATTAGGGAGGAAATTTCGGGG
>DRAO01000397.1 GCA_011041825.1 Chloroflexota bacterium | reverse complement strand
TTATGTGGCCGATGCGAGTGGGATGCTCCTCCCTAGGCCCGGTAATCTCTCGAAAAAGGCGCACCGAGGGGAACTCCCACCTCTCGATTAACAGGGCCCTTTCCCCCTCAACCTCCAGCTTATAGATGGAACCATCAGGGGAATGCCAGAGGTTCAGAGGGGAGGGACCGGCGTCCAGGGATAACAGGGTGTAATTTCGGAAGTAATAATCCAATAGCGAGGCTGCCTCTCCATACCGATCAGGGCTGTTAAGCACGATAGCCACTGCCTTCTGCCCCTCCCTGGTGGCTGAGGCGATGAGGCATTCTCCCGCTCCGGGGGTTGTGCCTGTCTTCACACCATCAGCTCCGGGGTAAAGCTTTAAAAAGCGGTTTATGCTGGTCAATCGGTAGCTTCCAGAAGTATGTTCAGCAGTGGAGACAATAGCGGCGAAGGTCGGGTTAGCGAGGGCATACCGGGTTAGGAGCCAGAGGTCATAAGCACTGGCATAGTGATTCTCGGTGTCGAGACCATGGCAATTGGCAAAGTGGGTGTTGTTCATACCCAATTCGGCTGCTTTGGCATTCATTAATGCCACGAATTCGCCCTCAGAACCAGCCACATACTCCGCTATAGCTATTGCCGCATCATTCGCTGAAACCAGGAGGAGGCCGTAGAGAAGGTCTTTAAGGGGGATATCCTCTCCTGCCCTTAATCCCATCCGTGCCCCTTCCACCTGGACAGCCTTCTGTCCTACTGTGACGGTGGCCTCCGGATTGCTGCGCTCCAACGCTATTATTGCGGTCATTATCTTGGTGAGGCTGGCGGGGGGTAACGGTTGATGTTCATTATATGCCACAAGGACGGTGCCCGTGGCGTAATCGGCAAGGAGGTAGGCTTTAGCTTCAATATCCGGTGGCTTCATCCCCTTCATTGCTTTGAGTTGCCCGGGGAAAAGGCGTAATCCTCCGATGTCCTTTTCCCGCAGTACAGGGGGGCCAAAGGCCAAGTTGAGCAGGCTCATCCAAAGCAGTATTAGCAGAATCCCTTTCCGCTCAGGAATTCTCACCGCTTTCCTCATCTCCTCCTTCCAAAGGCGGGAGTTCATCTAAGCTCTGGAGGCCAAAATAGCGGAGGAATTCAAAGGTCGTGCCATAGAGGACGGGCCGACCAGGTTGTTCCAGATGCCCCACTTCTTCTATAAGCCCCTTGCTCAGGAGGGTTCGCAAGACCCCATCGCAATTCACCCCTCGGATGGCCTCTATCTGTGCTCTGGTTATGGGCTGGCGATAGGCGATGATAGCAAGGGTTTCCAGAGCAGCTTGGGATAGCCGTCGTCTTGGTTCTGCCCTGAGGAATCTTTCCACGAAAGGGGCAGCCTCAGGGGCAGTGACCATCTGTACCCTATCACCCTGGCATTGGATTCGTATCCCTCGGGCAGCATATTCAGCCTTCAATTCCCTGAGGGCCTCACCCACTTCGCTTTCCCTCACCCCAAGCACTTCAGCCAGTCGTTTTGTCCTAACCGGTTCATCGGCCACAAAGAGCAAGCTCTCCAGCATCACCTTAAGCTTAGCGATTTCCAAGGTCACCTCCCATTTGATGGTGTTGAAAAAGCGCCATTCTCATTTTGTTTGATGAGCATCCTTCACTCAAGGCGAGGCTAAAAAGGCTTTTTGATAGTATTTTCTCCTAACTCTCGGGGCAGGTTTAATCCCGGAGTTTTTCAACGCTCTCCCTTGTTTCCATAAGGTGCTCTCGCTCTTGTTCACAAGATTGCACAAAAGCGAGGGGTTATTTCTTCGACAGCGGCTTCGCCGCTGTCGAAGAAATAACTTTCCTTTTCTCCTTTTTTGCCCCTACCGTGGGGCAACATTGCCAACCACGGTTAAATGGAGTGCTACTGTCCTTGCCAGGAGGGCAAGTAAATGGTATAATTACCCGGCTCACAGGGCAAGCCGGTGGTTTCACGTCTGTAACCTCGATTCGTCCTGCTTCGGAAAAACAATAGGAGCATTCCTGGGGCTATGAAAGCGAAGGCCATTCGTTTCCTGGCGCTCTCCCTGATTATATTGCTTCTGGCAGGCTGCCGGGCATCAGGGATTTCCGATGCGGTGCCTCCCCGCCCTGTGGAAGTATCCCCCGAATTGGCTGACCAGGCCTGGGATAAATTGAAATCTATTGAAGCCAAGGGGGAATTCAGCCTTACCTTAACCGAAGGCGAGGTTACTTCCCTTTTGGTATCCTCTTTGGAAGAAAAAGTCCGTGAGAATCCCTTGCAGAAGCCCAGCATCTGGTTTGAAAATGGGCGTGTAATTATCACCGGAAAAATCGTGAATGTAGTCCCCTTAACCTTAGATTTCCTGGTGGTGTTCAGTCCTTATGTAGAAGAAGGGTTGCCTCAGCTTAAATTCAACCGCCTCTGGATAAACGGGTGGGATGTTCCTGGTTTTATGCTGAAATTCCTATCCCGTAGCGCTAATGATACCATTGCCGAGATTAAGTTGAAGGCTGAGGTAACGGAGATCACGGTAGAGCAGGGTTCTATAAGTATCAAGGGCTATTTCAGCGATTGAGAGGTAGAGGTACTCTGGCGTGTTTTATGTTCACTTTTACCTTGTTTAATTTCAATCCCATTTGCTCTTCCACGGTTTGGCGCACCACTTCGCATACTTCTTCGATTTTGGCGGGGACATTGATCTCGGGATTGGTTTCCAGGTTTATCTCCACCCTTATTCCCTTGCCCCTTACCGTGACTTTGGGCTTTACGCTCACCACATCGCCAAGCTGGCTTACATTGTATTGCAAACGGCTGGCAATAGACTCAAGGGCCAGCGAGGCTTCCCCCCCTGCCACCTGGCTTACCCGCACAGCTTTAGGCCTAAAGCGGGCAAATTCAAGGAAGAGGAGCACGAGGCAGAGAAGGAAACTCAACACGGCGAGGGCTAACCCGCCTATCAACCGGGCAAGAGGGTTTATCAGAGCGAGGTTCGCCTCCAGAACCGAGAGGTTCCAATGCGCCAATTCAATGGCTCTGTCAGGGAAAACGAATATCAATGGCGACAACACCATCCCTGTTATCAGAAGCAAGATGACTATAATGCGGTTGAACAAATTCATTATGGACCTCCTGCAAAGCAGGGATTCAGAGCTTTGGGAAATTATACACCGATTTGGGAAAATAGTCCAAGCGGCTTCGTGTGTTGTTGGCGGTCAATTTGTAGATATTAGCGTTTGCGGATATAATTTATAGCGTATTACTTTCAGAGCCGTTCACCCTAAGGTGAACGGAGGGGCGGAGCATTGCTTTAAATAAGGAGGTCTCGTTTGGGATATAGGGTTTTAATGCTCGCTCCCACCTCTTTCTTCTCGGATTATGGGTGTCATGTTCGTATCCTGGAAGAAATCTTATACTTGCAAGGCAAGGGGCATAAGGTAACCGTATGCGCCTACCGCAAGGGCAAAGATGTCCCGGGCATTGAGATAAAGCGCATACCACCCCTCCCCGGCGATAACAGATATGAGCTGGGAGCCTCTTGGATTAAAGTTATCTTCGATGTTTTCCTCGGATTGCGAAGCTTGTTAACTTCCCTGGGGAGTAAATTCGATTTAATCCACGCTCACCTTCACGAGGGGGCTTTCATAGGGTATTTCCTCAGCAAGCTGTGGAGAGTACCTCTCGTCTTCGACTTCCAGGGGAGCCTCACCGATGAGATGATTCAACACGGCATCCTCAGGTCCGGAGGGCTGGTTTATAAGCTTATGTGCCGTCTGGAGGTGGCTATAGACCACTTACCTGATGCAATTATCACCAGCACAGCTCACGGAGCCAGGTTATTGAAGGAAAAATTCAACTGCAATCCTGCTAAAGTGGTCGAAATACCCGATTGCGTCAATGTAGAACGGTTCAGACCCCGTACTCCCTCAGATGAAGGACGAGTTCAAGCCCTCAAGAAAAAGCTCGGCATCCCGGAAGACCGCAAGGTCGTGGTATACCTGGGGCTTCTCTCCACTTACCAGGGAACCGAATTGCTGCTGGAAGCAGCGGCTGACCTCCTGAGGGAGGGGTCAGAGGCACACTTCCTGATAATGGGCTTCCCTGGAGAAGCATTTTATAGGGAGAAGGCCGAGTCACTGGGGATTGGGAAATACGTGACTTTTACCGGTAGAATCCCCTATATGGAAGCTCCGGAGTACCTGCGCCTTGGCGATGTAGCTGTGGCTCCCAAGCTATCAGCCTCGGAAGGGAACGGCAAGCTGCTGGTGTATATGGCTACGGGGTTGCCAGTGGCGGCCTTTGATACCTCTGTAAATAAAGAGTACCTCGGCAATTACGCCTCATACGCCGCCCCCGGTGATGCTTATGCCCTCTCCCGTGCCCTGAGGAGGCTCCTTGAGGATGAGGGGCTTGCCAG
>DRAO01000124.1 GCA_011041825.1 Chloroflexota bacterium | reverse complement strand
GGGGGAGGGGGTGAGGGCCAACCACGCCACCCGCACCACCGCATAATACACCGCCACCATCGCCACGTAGTACGAAATCTCGGCGTGCCCGGCCAGGAAGTGCACCCCGATGAAGAGAGCGCCCAGGGCCACGAAGGGCACCGGGGTGCGGCCATCCCGCCAGATGCGGCGCAGGGTGAGTTCGATGCAGGCCAGGATGGCCGGAAGCCACGAGGCGGCGGCGATAATCATCGGGAAGACCACGCTCACGATAAAGAAGCCGCTGAGTTCGTAAGTGAGGGCGGCTACGGTGCTGCCGAAACGGCTTACCCCCAGCACACGTGCCAGGAAATACATCGAGAGCCCCGCCAGCCACAGTTGCAGCACGGTGTAGATGCCGTAGGCTCGATGCAACGGCAGCATGTAGAAGAGCGCCGTCAGCGGGTACAGGGCCGAGTGCTGGCCCGTCGCCAGGAAGGGCATCCCGGCGAAGATGTAGGGGTTCCACAGGGGAAGCTGCCGCTGGCGGAGGCATTCCAGGATGAACTTCTTCCAGACGTAATTCTCCAGGATGAGGTCGCTCAGAAGCTCATTGTGGGGGACTGAGACCCCCATCTCCCCGGCGAAGGACCTCCACGGCTCGAAGGCGAAGAGGTTATCGGCAGGGATGAGGGTCTTCCCGCCGATGGTAACGGGAGCAAGGAGGATAAGGAGCGGTATTAGCAAAAGCAGCGCTATCAATAAATCGGCTCGGTATCTCCTGAGCAAGCGTCTTTCCTCCAGGGTTAATAGCGGAAGGCTCAAAGGCAACCCGCCTGGCCGCCTCTGCGCCAAAGCCCCAAACTGCTCTCAATTTTAAGGGAGATTTAGGGGGAAGTCAAATCTGGGGGAATCCTTGAACACCCCCGAAGGCCGGGGACCTCATAAGGTGCGGGCTTCCGGTTTGGCCGAGGCTTCCATCCCCGGCCAAAGGATACAAAGCCTGTTGGAAACAGGCTGAATAGGGCACTTCAGCTACGCCGGGCGATGAATCGCTGAAAAGGCCAGAAGCCGGTTTTCAACTGGCTGAGAATCAGCGGGTTTTCAACCCGCTTCCAGACCTGAGCCGGGAGCTTTTAGCTCCCGGCATATCTCGCAGCACCCACCGGCGCATAAGCTCAACGGCGCAGCGCCAGCGCCCATCCTCCTCCACGACCACATCGTGGCGCTCAAGGGCTTCGAGGGCAGCGTGGAGGGCTCGCTTTGACTACCTCAAAATTCAAAGGCTCGCTCTTTGCCGCAACTTTCCCATTGATGTAGCCTATGGCTATGAGCGTGTGTCTTCCTGGCTTAAGGGGCCATAGGAGCCGGTAAGGGGGAGCTTTAAATCCTGCGATTCGTCCCCCATCCAGCAGCAATTCCACCTCATCAAAATGGCCATTTGATTCGACCAGTATTTCCAGTTGTTGCTCTTCCCAGGGCAGAGAAGGGTCAACTCGGTAGAGGGCGTTTGGAGGCGGGTTCAACACAATCAAAGGGGGGCTCTCGGAATGAGAGAGGGCAAGGGTTTCCTCCGTGAAAACCGGTAATCCTTGCTCCCTGGCCCATTCCCGGGCCTCCGGAGGAAAGATGGTGATTACCTTCTTCACCCTTCGTTCGGGAGGAGTGCGAGGCGAAGCGGGAAGTCCGGTGGAGACATCCACTTCGATCAGCCGATGCATCGTGCAAGTCTCGGTCGGCTCTGTCCCGGCAATGAAGAGCTCCCGGCGGCGATGAGGGCAATACGGGTTAGGGAGTTTGCCCGAAAGGGCACAGACTTCCCGCTCTACCAGACCCGATGGACGGGGGAATTCGGCAACTGGCAGGTTCTGATGCGCTTTCTCCATAAAATTATGCCAGATGGGAGCTGCACCGGTGAGACCGGTGACCTCATACATTGGGGAGTGGTCGGCATTGCCCACCCACACCCCTACCACGAGTTGAGGGGTGAAGCCTACCGTCCAGTTGTCCCGCCAATCGGTAGTAGTGCCGGTTTTGACGGCAGCGGGCCGGGAGAGGTTCAATATGCTCCCTCGGCCAAAACCCAGGAGGCGGGCATAGTCATCGGAGAGGATGTGGGTGATGAGGTAGGCAACCCGTTCATCCAACACCTGGGGGCCCAGACGGGGTTCTGCCTCCCACAGCACTTTGCCCTGGGCGTTTTCCACCCTCAGGATGGCGATGGGGTCAACCCGGTAGCCACCGTTGGCAAAGGCAGCGTAAGCCGCTGTGAGCTCCAAAAGCCTCACCTCGCCCCCTCCCAGGGTCAGGGAGAGGCCATAACGGTCGGCCTCCTGCAAGGTGGTTATCCCTAGCTTCCTAGCTAAGTCCAGCACATCCTCAAGCCCTACTTCCTCCAGCACTTTCACCGCTGGGACGTTTAACGAAGAGCCTAACGCATCCCGCAGGAGCACCGGCCCGTGATAATGCCGGTCGTAATTCTGGGGCGTATAAGGTTCACCTTCCTTGGTGATAAAGGTGGTACGCACATCCAAAAGCATTGTGGCCGGAGTGAAGCCTTTTTCCAAGGCCACCGCATAGGTCAAGGGCTTGAAAGCTGAGCCGGGCTGTCGGGGTGCCAGGGCCATATTAACGGCACCGCTTATGGAGGCATCGAAGAAATCGGGGCTTCCGACCATCGCCAGAATCTCGCCTGTGCGGGGGTCAAGGGCCACCAAAGCCGCATCGGTAACGTGGTGGGGTGGCCTCTCTTCGGCAAGTCGTCCCAAATGCATTCGCACAATGGCTTCAGCCTCTCGCTGGAGGTCAAGGTCGAGAGTGGTGTAAACTTTAAGGGGCGAATTACGGCTGGCAGGTTGCGAACCGTAGATTGTCCCTTCCAGCAGGTTCTTCACATAGAACACAAAATGTGGGGCCTGGATGGGGAAGGGGGTGGGGGCAAAGTGGAGTTTCTCTTCGTAGGCAAGGCGGGCTTCTTCCGGCGTGATGTAGCCGTGCTTGACCATCAGGTCCAGCACCACTTTCTGGCGGGCTTTGGCAGCCCTTGGGTTTTCGAGGGGGTTGTAGGTTGCAGGGGCTTGAGGGAGCCCCACCAATATGGCTCCTTCGGCTAGCGAGAGTTCCCCTACAGATTTACCAAAGTAAGCCTCGGCAGCGGCTCCAATGCCGTAGGCGAAATTGCCGTAATAGGTGTGGTTGAGGTAATAAGCCAGGATTTCATCTTTGCTGTAGCGGTGGGTGAGGAGCCAGGCTAAGATGGCTTCCCTCAATTTGCGGCGTATTGTGCGCTGATGCCGCTCCTCCGGCGAGAGCAGGAAGTTCCGGGCGACCTGTTGGGTGATGGTGCTGGCACCCATCACAAATTCTCGCCCCCTGAGGTTGGCGATAATCGCCCGAAGTATGGCCTTGAAATCCACACCCGGGTTGGTATAGAAAGTGGCATCCTCGGTGGCGATGGTGGCCTGACGGATGAAGAGGGGGATTTCCTCCAGGGGGAGGGGGGCAAACTTACCCCCTCCCGGCCCAGCCGCTTCATACAAGAGCCGCCCATAGCGGTCGTAGAACCTGATGCTCCCCTGCTCAGGAGGCAAAGAGGGCAACACGGCAGGGGGCAGGTCTGCCAGAAGCCAGGCATAAAGGCACAGCCCGGCCACCAGGAGGGCCAGGGTGAGGAGGCCTAGCGAAAACCACAGGGCTTTATTGGCGCAATTCCACGGAGATAGAGGCTGATTCGTTGTTCCCCTCATCGCTCTCTTCAACACGGCAATAATCGGGCATAAATTCGTCCCCTGCGCAGCTATCCGCTATCGCCCACAAGTGGACCTCTCTCCCCTTCACATTTCTTAGGGTTACCACCCCCTCAAAAACCACTTCATTGCCTGGGAGAAGAAGTGCCCATCGCTTCCCTCCCCTAAGAGTCATATCAAAGTCTTTATCACCCCTGCTATGAGACAGGGAATATCAGGATATCGCCGAGGCGTTTTTGTGGGCAACGGATTCACCGTTGCCCACAAAAACGCTTCCTTTTCCCCTGCCATTATACCTTATTTCGCTTCAGAAAGCTAACACCAATTAAGGGAGGTTTATCGGGCAGCGGCTTCGTCACTGCTTAGATAAACACCTTATCTTTCTCCTCCTGGTTCCATTAAAACACCAGCACCATAATCATCCCTGAAACTCCATTTCCATTTGCATCCCAGCGAAAGCAATCCAACTGGGTATTGGAGCTACCCCAATAACAAGATACTCCTCTCGCTGCCGTGCTCCATAGGGCAGTGGCTATATTCTTGGGCGACCTGCGGTCGCTCCTTACCGGATACTTTTTGCCTTGGCACCTCGGAACCTCAGCACCTTGGAGCCTCAACTGGGGGCACCCCTCGAGCTCTCCGGCTTCCGGCTGATACCACCACCCTCGTGGTGGGGGAGAGAGGAAGTTTGC
>DRAO01000205.1 GCA_011041825.1 Chloroflexota bacterium | reverse complement strand
CCCGTTCCTGGAGATCCAGTTCTTCAATCCGGGCGAATATGGCTTCATACCCCCATCCCTTCCCTCCCGCCAGCACCAGCCTGACATCCTTCCTCTTCAGTAAGGCAAAGGCCTCCACCAGCCGCACTAGATTCTTGCGGGGTTCTAAAGTGCCCAGAAACAGGATAAAACGCTCTGGTAGGCTCCGACTTTCCCGGAATGCTTCTACTTCGGGTCGAGGCAGGGGCCGCATAGATTTATCACAGCCGCAATAGGTTACGGCTACCTTTACACCCGGCACGTCAAACAATCTCACCAAATCCTTTTTTGTATTCTCAGAGATAGCGATTACCAAATCAGCTCGCCTAGCCGAAATCCTGGTAAAGACGGAAAGATAAAGCCGGTTCCACGTCTTGAAGCTTTCCGGAAAGAGCAGAAAGCTCAGGTCATAAATGGTCACCAAGAAGGGGCAGGGGGCCAATAGGGGGCCTACAAAAGCCATACCGTGCAAAATTTCGATGCCTTCCTTCACCAGGGCTAAGGGCTGGACGGTTTGCTCCCATAGGATTCTTATCACAGGCTTCACAGTAGGCAGCCTTGAGAAGCACAACTTAACACCCTTAAAGTCAGCCGCCTTTTCCCCAAGGAAAGCCACATAGTAGCCTTGGGTATCCACTACAGGTAGCCAGCTAAGCAAGTTATAAATGTATTGGTTTATCCCCGCCCCTCTGTAATTAGGGGCCAGCGATAGCAAATGAGCGTTTAGGCCAACTCTATACTTGCCCAATTATCCCCTGGGTTCTCCAATTTCAAAGTTGCTTTATTATACCACAATATTACCAAAGGGTTAAATCAGGCCAACGCTGGGGGTGTTGAAAAACTCGGGGGTTGGAAAGTACTCCGCAGGCTAGGGATAGAAAAAGTGGGTGTTTTCTCGTGCGAGGGCTTCGCCCCCGCACGAGAAAACACTTCAAAAATGCTTTTTAACCTGCCCTCGCCGGAGGGAACCATTTGAGCAAGAACAGCGTGGCCCTTTTTCAACACCCTCCCAACGCCGGCATTTGACAGGAAGTACCCCCTGTGGTAAAATGTAAAATGCCTTTTCAGGCGAGCTTTGGTTAAGGCAGTGGGAATCAACACAGGTTGAGCAATTACAGTATGGAAAGGTTGAGATGGCGCATTCGTCTAGGGGTTAGGACGCGGGCCTCTCAAGCCCGAAACAGGGGTTCGAATCCCCTATGCGCCATCTGTATTTATTTGTAGAACTCGTAAACGCTCAGCCAAGGGCCGAGGGGAAAAGCAAGCTTGTCCTGACGGCGGCTTCGCCGGTGCTGAAATTGCCCCTCCCCCTTAGCCTATGGCTGAGTAATTATGTTTACAAGAGGTGATAATGCTAGGGAGAAAAGAGGCCTATAATCTGTGCCAGAAAGTACTGGCTACCTCCAGGGCTGACCAAACAGAGGTTGTCCTCCTCGGCTATGACCGTCAACTCACCCGCTTTGCCAACTCCTATATCCACCAAAATGTGGCTGAAAGCGATGTCCAGTTGCGGGTTCGGGTAGTGCTGGGTAAGCGCATTGGGGTGGCTGTGACCAACAACCTTAAGCCCGAAGCCGTCAGCCGGGTTGTGGAAAACGCCATCGAGATAGCCAAGCTTCAACCGGAGAACCCCCGCTTTAAGTCACTACCCTCCCCACGCCCATTGCCATCGGTGGAAGCTTTCGACGAAAATGTCCCCCGCTGCACCCCAGGGGATAAAGCCACGGTCGTGAATGTGGTCTGCCGTAAAGCCCGGGAGGAGAACCTCACAGCTTCGGGCGCTTTTGATACCGAGACGTTCGAGCTGGTGGTGGCAAATTCGCTGGGGATTTTCGCCTATTGCACGGCGACAAATGTTGCCTTCAATACAGTGATTATGTCTGACACTGGCTCCGGTTATGCTGCTGAAACCAGCTGGCGTCTGGAAGACGTGAATGCCGAAGCCCTGGGAGACGAAGCCATCGAAAGGGCCCTTAAGAGCCGTGCCCCTCGGGAGGTCCCACCTGGAACCTATACCGTAATCCTTCAAGAATACGCTGTAGCTGAATTGGTGAGCTTACTGGGATATATGGGTATGGGAGCTCTCGCCGTGCAGGAAGGCCGCAGTTTTATGTGCGATAACTTCGGTAAACAGATTATGGCGCCTATTGTATCCATATGGGATGATGGCCTCGATGCCTCTGGGCTCCCGATGCCCTTTGATTTTGAAGGGGTTCCCAAGCAGAAAGTTGAGATTATCAAAAACGGCGTGGCTAGGGCAGTCGTATACGACAGCTACACCGCTGGCATAGAAGGTAAGGAATCAACGGGCCACGCCCTCCCTGCTCCCAACACATATGGCCCGCTCCCTCTAAATCTATTTATGGCTCCAGGCAAATTTACGCTGGAAGAGATGATTTCCTCCGTCGAAAAAGGCCTGTTGATAACCCGCTTCCATTACACGGTTCCTGTGGACCCCAAACGCACCGTGGTCACTGGTATGACCAGGGATGGCACTTTCTGGATCGAGAGAGGAGAAATAGCCTACCCGGTGAAAAACCTCCGCTTCACCCAAAGTTATGTCGAAGCCCTTGCCACTGCGGAAGCAGCCAGTGTAAGCACACGTCTAATCCCCACCGATATGGGTGGAGTCAGGGTGCCGGCATTGAAGATAAGCCAATTTGAATTCACAGGGGTGACAGAGTTTTAAGAGAGCTGGATGTGGGAACCTTAGGTGTGGTGCTAGCTGCGGGACAGGGAAAGCGACTGCGCCCCCTTACCTTGACCCGTTCCAAACCCCTGCTGCCCGTCCTTGGCAAGCCTTTGGTCGAATGGGTATTGGAGATGCTATATGCCGGAGGGGTAAGCCGTTTCCTGGTGGTGGTGAATCCTTCTGACACCCGCCTTATGGAATACCTCCGGCTTGACAGTGACTTCCGAGAAACCATCTCCCTGGCTTTTCAGGAAAAACCCCTTGGTATGGCCGACGCCCTCAGGTGTGCCCGGCCATTCATAAAAGGGGATTTCATCCTGGCAGCTTGTGATAACCTGGTTAAGCCTGAACACATAAGGCAACTGGTACTAGCCAAGCAGGAACCCGGAGTAAACGCTGTCTTAAGCCTGTGTCCGATGCCGAGAATGCAATTTAATCGCCTTGGGGCAGTCGTCTTAGAGGGCGAATGGGTTAAGAAGATTGTGGAAAAGCCAGGGCCCAAAGCTGCCCCTTCCGAGATAGCTTCTCTGCCTATCTACGCCTTTTCCCAAGCCCTCCTTAATTACCTAGACCAGGTTCCCATCTCTCCAAGAGGGGAATATGAGATCCAGGACGCCATTCAGATGCTCATTGACCATCAAGGCGGTGTCAAAGGGGTCTTCACCGCCTGGCGGATGGACGTGACCGAACCAGCGGACTTGTTGGAAATGAACATCCACCTGTTACAGAGGGGGTATCAGGTTCGTCTCCCTGACCCCGAGCAGGTAGGAGGCAACACCCTCGTCTTCCCCCCGGTTCGGGTAGAGGAGGATGTAAGCATAGGGGAGGGTTGCCTTATAGGCCCGTGTGTTTACCTGGAGAAGGGCACCCGGGTAGGCAATGGCTCAGTTATCCGCTGGGCAACGGTGCTCAGCGGGGCTGAGATAAGGGATGGCGAAACCATCATAGGGGAAATTCGCTACCCTTATCCCAAGATACTCAAAGGGGAGGAAACAGAATGAGCAGGAGAATCACCTTAAGCGTAATTAAAGCTGATATAGGGGGTTTTGTGGGCCATTCCGGTATCCACAGAGAACTGCTCCAAATCGGGGAAGAAGCCCTCAAGGAAGCCAAAGAGAAGGGCCTCCTAATTGATTACCACGTCACTGCGGTGGGGGATGACCTCCAACTCATTATGACCCACTCCAAAGGCACCGAATCCGAAGAAATCCACCGCTTGGCCTGGGAGACATTTGAAAAGGGCACCCAAAAGGCCAAGGAACTCAAGCTCTATGGGGCCGGGCAAGACCTCCTAGCCGATGCTTTTTCCGGCAACATCCGTGGTATGGGGCCAGGTCTCGCTGAGATGGAATTCGAGGAACGCAAATCCGAGCCCGTCATCATCTTTATGGCCGATAAGACATCTGCGGGGGCTTGGAACTTGCCCCTCTACCGGATGTTCGCCGACCCATTTAACACCATCGGCCTGGTAATCTCCCCTTCAATGCACGAGGGTTTTCGCTTCGAGGTACACGACGTGAAAGAAGGCAAGAAGATAATGTTGGATTGCCCGGAGGAACTTTACGACCTCCTAATCCTCATCGGTGCGCCACCTCGCTATGCCATTACAGCTGTTTACCACAAAACAACCGGCGAGATTGCCGCCGTGTCTTCTACTGAACGCCTTTCCCTCATCGCTGGCAGATATGTGG
>DRAO01000373.1 GCA_011041825.1 Chloroflexota bacterium | reverse complement strand
TGTTGAAAAAGTGCCACGCTGTTCTTGCTCAAAGGGTTCCCTCCGGCGAGGGCAGGTTAAAAAGCATTTTTTGAAGTGTTTTCTCGTGCGGGGGCGAAGCCCCCGCACGAGAAAACACCCCTTTTTTCTATCCCTAGCCTGCGGAGTGGTTTCCAACCTCGGAGTTTTTCAGCACCCTCTTCGTATATCTTTGGAGCAAATTTGGAAAATATGATATAATGGTAAGTGCTCGATAACACCCTGCTCAGTCGTGGTCACACAACAGGTGAGGCGCTGTCCCCCTTTGAGGGACATCCCTGCTTACCGTGCGCTTCAGAAGATTAGGAGGGAAAGATGTCAGTAGCAGTGCTTACAGATAGCTGTGCCAGCATCCCCCGCCCCCTGGTGGAAGAACTCCAAATCGAGGTCGTTCCCTATTACATCCACATCGGTGAGCGGACGCTCCGGGATTTGGTGGATGTGCATCCGGACGGCTTTTTCCAGTGGCTTCCTACGGCTGATGAACTCCCAAAGACAGCCAATCCTGGTCCAGGGGATTACCTGGCCGCCTTCAAAAGCCTGAGGGAGAGGACAAACCAGGTCGTCACCATACATATGACCTCGTGGGGAAGCGGGGCCTATCAGGCGGCACTGGTGGCCAAAGAGATGGCCGAGAAGGAAATCCCCGGGCTTGAGATAAGGGTGGTGGATACCAAGCAAGTGGCGATGGCCCATGGGTGGGCAGTCATAGAGGCCGCAAGGGCTGCTCAGGAAGGGGCCTCCATCGAAGAAGTGGTCAGGGTGGCGGAGGAAGTCTCGGCCAAAGGGATGATGATTCAGACTGCTGACACCTTGCGTTACCTGTATATGGGAGGCAGGATAGGCCGGGCCAAGCATCTGCTGGGCTCGGTGCTCAGCATCAAACCCCTCATCGGGATGGAAGACGGGGTAATTGTAGCCCTGGGGCAGGCCCGTAGCCGTCAAAATGCTTACCAAAAGATGATAAAGCTGATGGAGAAGAAGGCCGGCAAGGGTGCTGCCATCAAAGCTGCCATAACCCACGTGTCTGCCCCTGAGGAAGCAAGCAAGCTCCAAGCGATGGAGGAAGAAGCCTTCGACTGCCGAGAGATGTTGATTGCAGAATTATCACCCGCTTTGGGGGTTCACACCGGCCCAGGCACAGTAGGGGTGTGCTTTTATCCTCTATCATAGAGAGCTAGGGAAGGTCGCATTCGTCTGATGGACATCGTTGAACTCGCCGGGCGGTTGCTTTCGGTGGCTCAGGGGTTTCTTTCTACTTGGCCCAACAGGGGTGGAAGCTGTTGCCATCCTCGGTGAGTTGATGGAAGCGTCTGGCTTCCACGTCCACCAGATAGAGGTTCCCCTGATAGCTTACCACCAGTTGGGGCCCATATGGGGACCAATCCATCTGGCTTGGGTCCATAATCCCCGGTTCCATCGGAGGAGGGAAAATCACCCGCCGGTTAGAGCCATCCCTATCAGCCAGGTACAGGCGATAGCGGGAATTCTGGGAGTGAAAGGGCTCATCGGCCTGGCCATAAGCTATGAAATCGGCCAGGCCTTCCTTCAGGTGGTAGAACAACGACCAATGGGGCGATGCCCACATCCCGGTGTTTTCGGCCCAGCGCACCTTGACCTTGCCGTTTACGCTCAGTATCCATATCTCGAACACCGAGCTATCCTGAGGAGCTTCATCGCCCAGCGGGGGACCGTGGGCTACCGTGACGAAGAATTGACCGTCGGGTGATGGGCTTAAAGGAGGCACCCATACCCACTCGCTGTAGGTGTAATACGGTGCGAATTCCAGAAGCGGGGTTATCACCCCCGTCTGGGCATCTATCACTCCCACCCCTTCCGCTGTGGCGTAGGCAAAAAGCTCGCCACCAGGTATCCAGCGGAGCCGCACCCCCCACCAGCCGTATGGCACATCTTCCCACCCGGTGATCACCGAGGTGGATTCCACTGTGGTGGTGAAAGGCCTCCAGGTGGCTATCCACAGGTCGTTGTTCGCCTCCCAGCCAGGCGGCCCCGTTATCCCCTTCCCGGTGGAATAGGCGAAGCGGTATACGCCTTCCTCGGCAGGCTGCGGCTCCCATTCGGCGTAGAGGATGCCTTCCAGGCCCAGGGGCTGTGCCTCCTCCCCGGCGATGGTGGCGGTGACCACCCACAGGGAGTTGAGCTTCTCACCTTCTTCTTTGCGGGTGAAAAGCAGGTACCGCCCGTCGGGAGAGAGTTCGAGCACCCTGCCGTCCAGGTCCCCCCACGTGGTGATAGGGCGGCGAGAGCCGCTGGCATCCCTCATCAGCCAGGCATTCCCACCCGATATGTAGGCGATGGTGCCGCTGATAGGGACCGAGGGCAGGGTGCTTTCTATGCCCACCACCACAATCTCATCCATCGCAGGGGTTATAACACGGGTGCTCACCAGTTCCCGGCCCTTCTCAACCCCATCTTCCAGGGTAATCCGGTAGACGATTTCCTCTTCGCCATCGGCTCCGAGCTGGATGAGCCGCCTCTCACCGGGGGGGAGGGCCTCGCTGCGGATTATGCGACGTTCAAAGGGGATAGGCCGCCGTTCGGTTTCCAGTTTATACTGCACCCGGATGACACGGATGCTCATACCCGGGCGCACCTCCTCCCACAGGTCAGGTTCCACCCGGTCATAAGGCCCCAATTCCACCCCGGCCTGGGCCAGCACTTCCCGGACGGTGGAGGCAGTGGTGGATAGGGCATAGATTTTGCCGTCCACCCCCAACTTTACCGAGACCTGCTCCGGAGAAGAGCAGGCGCAAAGCGATGAGGATAGCGCTATCAGGAATAACGCCATCAGGCACCTAAGCCATCGGTTCAAGGCTTTTCCTCACTATAAGGCAGAATCAGATTTTCTTCACCAGTTCCATCGGATTAGTATGTGTAGCAGCCAGGATTTCTCCTTCATCCAGACCGGCCCCACGAGCCACCTTCCGGGCCATCTCCAAATTGAGCAGGTCTTTGGGCTCGTGGGCATCGGAGTTCACAACCAGCTTGGCTCCGGCAGCTCTGGCCACCTTTGCTACATACCCATTCGTCAGACAATGGCCCTTGCGGGAAGTTATCTCCAGGTAGACGCCGTTTTGGGCGGCAATGCGGGCCTCTTCGAGGGTGATGAATCCGGGGTGAGCCAGGATGTCCACATCGGGGCATTCCACTGCTGCCCGGTTGGTGCCTGGCGGCACCGGTTCCACGATGGTCTCCCCGTGCACCACCACTAGCCTGGCGCCCAAATCCTTGGCCCGACGGGTTAGTTTAGGGATAATCTCCGGTGAAACGTGAGTGAGTTCAACGCCGGGGATAAAACGCACCGGGAAAACAGCCGATTGCTCCTCAGCCAGCCTGACCAGAGCTCTGACTAATTCGTCCAGGTTGGATGCATCGGCGTGGTCGGTTATGGCAATGGCGATGCAGCCTTTTACAGCAGCCCTGCGCACCAGTTCACTGGGCAGCAGAGCTCCATCGCTCAAGAAGGAATGGGTATGCAGCTCAAAGTGGCCTTGCATTTTCTCCCTCGTCAAAGTTGCAATCTGGGGAAGGGATCAGCCGTTTTTGACGGCGGCTTCGCCGCCGTCAAAAACGGCTTCTCTTCTTCCTGTGAAAGGACCTATCTTATTTCCTCAAACCTGTCTCTTAATTTCTCCAGCACCTGGGGCAGGGTGGTGTATTCCATCTCCTCCAGGTGAAGGCGATGGGGCTCAAATGGGCCATGGCGGCGGAGGTAATCGGCAACGGTGTTACACAGCTTGCGGGCTTCATCGAAGGCGGGGTCATCGAAAAGGTCTCGAGGGCCAAGGAGATGGCCATCGGCAATCTGGAAGCCCAAGGCCACCACCCTCGGTGGCCCGTCAAAGCGGGTGGGTGTGGCATAATGCAATGGCACGGGCATTAATGGCCCATTGTGGGAGCCCCGCATCCACCCCTCTACCAGATGGGGGGTGGCGAAGGGTTCCAGCACCTCCCCCACGGCTGGAAACTGGCTCTGACAACGCACTATGCACACCGGGTCATCTTTGCCCACATATCTGCCAGCGATGAGGGAAAGGCGTTCAGTAGAAGACACGGCGGCAATCTCGCCGGTTGTTTTGTGGTAAACAGCTTTAATGGCATAGCGAGTTGGTGCACCGATAAGGATTAGGAGGTCGTAAAGTTCCTCCGGGCAATCCAACATTATCTTCTTGCCTCCTTTCACGTCGTGTACCTCGAAGCGAAAACCCTCGTGCATTGAAGGGGAGATTACCAGGCCGATGGTATTAAAGGGGTCAGCGAACATCCGGTAGAGGGGCAGGTTCCAAGCCCCCGCAGATGTCTTATCGGCCATAAAGATGATGACGGGCTCGGATTTGCGTTCCTCGAATTCCATCTCAGCGAGACCTGGCCCCATACCACGGATGTTGCCG
>DRAO01000326.1 GCA_011041825.1 Chloroflexota bacterium | reverse complement strand
CAACAGTTACAGGAAAGTGGTGAGATGGAGGAATCCATAGGGTATTTCAACAAAGCCCTCCAATTGACCGAGGAAGGATTCGCAGGCCCTAAGACGAAAGAGGAACTGGAAAGGATGATGAAAGATAGCTACGCCCTATGGGCGGAGGGGCTTCTTTCACAGGGGGAGTATGAAAAAGCCCTTTCCCTCATAGCCGAGGGCTTGGGGGCGGATTTCTGGAAGCTCTTGGGCATAAGGTTGCCCCTATGCAAATCGGCAAGGGCTTTGGTAATAATGAAACCGGAGGTTCGGGAGGAGATTTGCATATGCTCTCAGGGGCCATTGTTCAACCCCCTTGATGAGGACATTGCAGCTCTGCGCTCTGCCTTTCCGGAGCTTGAGTTCAGGGAGGAAGCCGGGCGCCTGGTGCTCTATATGGAATTGCCCTTTTCGGACACCGAGGGGCTTCAAGCTGGGATGCGGGAGAAGGCCGCCTATGTGCCGGTAAGGGGCGAGTTCGGGGCTTGTCTAGCAGGGCTTAAGGGCGCCCAAATCCGCTGGGAATGGCGCTCCGAACTCTGGGGCCGGAGGCTAACCTTTGGCGAGCAAGTGGATATGTCCGAAGCCAAGGCTTTGCTGGACTTAGAAGAGGCTGCGATTAAGAGGCGGGAGGGGGAGATTCAGGGCAGCGAAATCTTCCAAACGGAGCCTCTGCAAAGGTTGGCCCTCACCCTCTGCCGCATTGCCCGGGAGGAATGGAGCCGTTTGCGGGATAATACAACCCTGGAGTACGAGTTGGTTTTGGAATCGGAGGTTCGCCAGAGCTGGTTCCTGAAGCCGGGAGGGGTCATCTCTTTGGAAAGGGAGCTATGGGAGCCCTATCCCTGGGTTAAGCCAATGTTTGGCTTGCTGGTGTTCACCTTGGTATTGCTGTTCGTGCTCTTGCTCTTCCGACTCCACAGGTAGAGGGCGATGGCATTTAACGTTGCTCATCGGCAACGGTGACCCAGCATTGGCATTCCTGAGCAGGGAGGAGGAAGATGAGCCAGATTAAGGAATTCCATTGCCTGCGCTGCGGATACCGTTGGGAGGCAGAGTACAATCCCGATAAGGAGCGCACCTGCCCCAAGTGCCGCAGCAACAGCGTGAGGGTCAAGGAGAAGACAGCACAAAAGCAGACTTTGAAATAACGTGTATGGGGCCGAACAGGCGTTCCTGACGGACGTAAACCTCCTTAAGCTTCACCAATTCGAGCACGGCCATAAAGGTGGCTATGACTTCCTGTACCGATGGGTGTTTGCTGAGGAATTCCCTGAAGAGCTTGCCCCTTGGGCCGGCAAAGGAAAGCTCCCGTCTGATTAAATCCATTTTCTCTTCCACGCTTACCTTTATGGGAGCCACCATCGTTGAGACATCAAGGCCTTCTTCTGGGCTCAGCAGGTGCTTTATGCAACGCCATAAATCCATAACCGAGTAGGGATTGGGGCCCAGGGGCACGTAAACCTTTACCGGCGGTTTAACCCTGATATAGCACCTCAATCCGGCGGCTTCCATCTCCCTTAATTGTGAAGCCTTCTGCCTGAATATCCTGTAGAGGGCAAGGTGTTTGGCTAATTCCTCGGCGCCCTCTTCCTCATCTATATCGGGTGAGGTTGAAGCTTCAGGCAGGAGGTATCTGGATTTAAGGACTAGCAGGTGGGCTCCCACTGCGATGAAATCGGCCAAGGCGTCCAGGTTTATTTGCTCTGCCCGGCGCAGGTAATCCATATACTGGTCCGCCACCTGCGCTAGGGACACCTTGGTTATATCGAGTTCGTTCTTCTCGATAAGATAGAGCAGGAGTTCAAAAGGCCCCTCAAAAACAGGCAGGCTGATCCTCCAGCCGAACCAGGGGCGCAGAACCCCTCTCAACCCCTCCATCTTCAGCATTCAAGCCCCTTATGGCAAGCTTAGGAATCTTTTGCCCTTCCGTGCCAGGCTATCCAGGAGTTTCTTCAATTCCGCTATATCTGCTTTAGCGATGCGCTCTACCTGGCAGCCTGATTTGCGGAGGAGTTCCTCCGCATCCTCGCCTATCTGGGATTTATCGCCTATAATTGTAACGTAGCGGGCCTGCATAGCATCATGGATGGAGAACCCACAGGTAGGGCGGAATCGAGCTATGTACCGGGTAGCTGCCTCCCACTCCTTCCGGGCCCAGGAATCAGGCTTCTGCCAGAAGAGCACATAGTGGAACAACCGCTTCGGGTATCTGCGTGGAGCTTCATCCATAGCCTTTAGCACTATGTCCTTCCAGCGACGCCCCTTCAGCCACTCCCCACCAGGGCATATGGTAGGCACTGCCTCTTGATGGCCTATTATCGCCTCCTTCCCCAATCCTAGTTGTTGAAGCAGATATGCGCATAAATGGGCCAGGGAAGCTATCTGAGCCTGGGTAGGGAGCACGGCAGTGAGGTCTCCGGCCAGGCATATCCCGATGGAAGAAGCATTGTAACCCTTGGTGTGATTGGAGATCACGGTTATGGGGTTGGTCTGGTATATTTTCCCTTCAGCGTCAATGAAATAATGGTATCCTATCCCTGGCCATTTCCTGGTCTCTACATGGTAGCGGGCAATGAACTCAGGGCCGAAGGAAGGGGGAATGGCCGAATGATGCACGATGAGGTATTTAATGGCCGAGACATCCCTGGTTTTATATTTCTCCACAGGGTGTTTGGGCAATTTGGCGGTAATGTCTTCTATGAAAGGCTCCACCACAGGTGCTTTGCCTTCGGCTTCCAACTTCCAGTATTTTATCTCTTCTTTCAGGCTGGTTACCTCTTCCTTCAGGGCTAGTAATTGGCTGCCAGCTGCCCTCAACCGGGCTTTACCCGGGGACGCTTCCTCCATTACCACGTTCTGGAAGTATTGGACCTTAACCCCCTCCTCTTCTACCTCCGGGGTGATGGGTAAGCCGCATATCTCAAGGCCGTATTTTTCCAGAAGCTCCAGGAAAGCGCCTCGCACGCTTTGCCCGGTTTCTTCGAAGAAGCGCTCCGGGGGCTTTCTGGGCATTTTCCCCACGGCATAAACCACAGGGTAAAATTCGCCCGTCTCGCTCCGCCAGGCAAATGAGGCCCAAGTTGGGTCTGGAGAGGAGGCAATGAAAGCGCAAGCCGAGCCTATGTAGGGGTACTTGTACAGTTCCCGGTAATAAGCCACGTACTTCCGGGCCATCTCATCCTTAGGGAGATCAGGAGTAGAATCACCGAATTCGGTTATCTCGATGATTTTATCGGGAAATAGCTCGTGGTACTTCTTAAAGCGCAACCCCCATTCATCTGAGAAAAGGTTGTCATACTGCCAGTAGCAATGACATCCCAGCCAATCGGATTGCTCTACAGCCTCCCGGCATATCTTAAGCCACTCCAAATCCCGATGGGGGTAATTCAGAGCCAGGCCGGGGAAGCCAAATTGAGCCCAGGGGCATAACTCCCGCAAGCGTTTAAGCACCTCCATATACCACTCTTTGAAATCCTTTGCATCCTCATCCGCTGGTCCCCACCCCTCATATCGCTCATAGTGATTGGGCTCGTTGTGGATTTCAAACTTCACCGTGTAAGGGCGCAGGGCCTGGATAACAGGGACGACTTTCTCCGTGAATTCCTGGGGGGATGGGTGCTTACCCTTCGCAAAACCCTCGTCCCATAGCCTCACGATGAATTCCAGGTTCGGGTTCTCCTCACGCAGCCTTTTGTAAACGCTTATATCGGTGAACGAAAGGGTCTTGAGGGTTTCGATTTTGGCTTCTTTTATTAGCCTGTAATCTTCCTCAGGGAAGGTCACGTCATTACGGGCGTGTAATCCTACCCGGGCCATATTTACCTCCTCTCCCTGGAAAAGCGAAGAAAAGCGTTTCCTCAAAAGCGAGAATTTGCCCCACCAAATTATAGCATAAAAGGTATTCAATCCCAAATTGTTACCTATTATTCACCGAGCTATTACCAAAAACTAAAACGAGTGTGTTAATCTGATGGCAAAGGTAAGTTTAAAACCCTCTCATAAGGAAGAAACCTGCCCCTGGAGGTAGTAATTATGGAGTATACGGAATACAAAGATATGGTGCTAACCTGTCAGGATTGTGGGGCCCGCTTTTTATTCAGCGCTGGGGAGCAGCGTTTTTATGCCAAGAAAGGGTTTAAACACATTCCCAAGCGTTGTCCGGCTTGTCGTGCCAGACGGCGTTGGGAGAGGTTAAATCGCCACTGGCACACAGTCATCTGCGAGGCTTGTGGAACTGAAACGAAAGTGCCGTTCCTCCCCAAGGGGATACGCCCCGTTTACTGCTATGAGTGCTTCCGGCGGCTTCAGGGTAAAGCCACGTAAGCGTGGGCCAGGGCTAAAAGCCCCGGCCTGAGCAGTGAAAGCCCGCCAAAGGCGGGCTAGCCAGGGCGCTGGAAGCGCCCTTTCTCCGCTTGGCCGGGAGCTTTGAGTGGGCCAGGGCT
>DRAO01000236.1 GCA_011041825.1 Chloroflexota bacterium | reverse complement strand
TATCTGTTCTCACTACCATTAAAGGTAAGTGGGATGCCCGTGGTAAACGGGCGGCGATCTAATAAGCAGATGGAAGATAGATTCAAACCCTATAAGCAGCACATCGTTTATACCCTTATCAACGTCATCCTCCTGGGGATTGCAGTTTTTCTCCTCCGTCGGCCCGAACCAGGGGCTATCGAGATTATCCCTCCTCCCACTCCAACCCCCGCTCCTTTAAGGGTGTATGTGAGCGGGGCAGTGCTCAAGCCCGATGTCTACACGCTCTCCCCCGGCAGTATTATCAAAGATGCTCTTGAAGCTGCTGGGGGTGCTACCTCGGAAGCGGATTTGGATAACGTTAACCTCGCTCTACCCTTGCGTGACGGGATGCATATAATCGTGCCCCACAAGGGAGAAAGCCCCCCTCAAACGGCTTCTAATCCCCCCGGCATTTCCTCTTCTAATGCCTCAAATTTGATCAACATTAACACTGCTTCCCAATCTGATTTAGAAACTCTCCCCGGTATAGGGCCTTCCCTGGCCAGGAGGATAATTGAATATCGGGAGACATACGGACCCTTCCAGCACATAGAAGACATCAAGGGAGTTAAGGGTATAGGAGAGGCCACCTTTGAGCGCATAAAGGATTACATAACGGTGCAATGACCCTGTTCTACTGGAGCGTGGCCTGGCTGGCGGGCATTCTGGCCGCCTCCAAGGTTGCATTGCCCTTGTGGCTCATTGCAGTTGGATGCGTTTTCTCCATCCTCCCGGTGCTCCTGTACCGGGATAAGAACCTGTTGATGGGCCTCTTCTTCTTCCTCGGTATGGCCCGTTATTTCCTCGCTTCCCCCTCCTTCGACCAAAATCACCTGGCATATTATAACGATTACCCCCACAAGGTGGAAGTAACCGGGGTTATAGCCCGAGACCCGGATAAGGGCGACACTCACACCAGATTAACGGTGGCAGCTCAAAAGCTTAACTTGGGAGGGAATTGCATTCCCGTTAAAGGGCGCTTTCTGGTGTGGGTTCCGGTTTTTTCCGACTATCGGTACGGCGATCGCATAATCGCATCAGGGCTTCTGGTGACCCCTCCTCGGTGGGAGGATTTTTCCTACCGAGATTACCTGGCCCGGCAGGGTGTTTTCTCCATTATGCGCCGGGCCAGGGTGCGCCTCCTGGAACGGGGAAGGGGCAATCCCTTTTGGCATACCCTTTACGCTCTCAGGAAGAAAGCCCAGCGTGTGATCCTCCAGAGCATCCATGAGCCGGAGGCTTCCCTCCTCAGCGGAATACTGCTCGGGTTGGAGCGAGGGATTCCAGCCGACCTTATGGAGGATTTCCGGCGCACGGGCACCAGTCATATAATAGCCATCTCAGGGTTTAACATAGCCATATTGGTGGGATTTCTGAACGGATTGCTGGGCCGTTTGGTGGGGCGGAGGGCCTGGCCCTTCATCTTGATTGGAGTGGGGGCTTACACTTTGCTTGTAGGTGCCGATGCAACGGTGGTACGGGCGGCCATAATGGGAGGATTGTACGTGCTTGCAGGAGCCGTGGGCCGCACCACCTATGCGCTGGTTTCGCTTGGCTTTGCAGCCCTTTTTATGAGTGCGTTTAACCCCTTTGTCCTGTGGGATGTGGGCTTTCAGCTTTCCTTCGCTGCTACTCTGGGCCTCATCGTCTTTGTGCCTTGGGCGGAAAAGAAGTTGGAGGGTTTGCTGGCCCTCTACCTGCCGGTGTCCCTATTCGAGAGAGCTTTCAACTTGCTGAACGAGGCGGTGGTCGTGACTTTGGCTGCCCAGATAGCCACTTTGCCCCTCATCATCTATTACTTCGGCAACCTTTCGCTCATAGGGCCGGCGGCTAACTTCCTGGTAATCCCAGCCCAACCGGGAGTTATGCTGTGGGGAGCGGTCAGTTTGCTGGGAGGGCTATTATGGTTGCCGCTGGGCCGTATATTGGGTTGGGTGGCCTGGCTCTATGCGGCTTATACCATCCGCTGTGTGGAATTGCTGGCCCGGCCTGAATGGGCTTCGATAAAGGTGCAGGGATGGAGAGGCGAGTTCATCCTGGCTTATTACCTGAGTGTGGCCGGGGTCTGGTTGGCCATCACCAAATGGGAAGAGGTAAGGGATTTCCTTCGGCAACGTTGGCGTTTTAGTGCGCTGGTCAGCGGGCTAAGCCTCGTTGCCATCCTGATATGGGCAGCGGCTTTAGCCCAGCCCGATGGCCGCCTCCATGTGGTCTTCTGTGATGTCGGTGAAGGTGATGGGATTTTCATCCGTACACCGGGTGGGCATAAGCTCATCATTGACGGTGGCCCGAGCCCCTCTCGCTTTCTGAGATGCATAGGCCAGAGGATGCCCTTCTGGGATAACTCCATTGACCTGGTCATCCTCACTCACCCCGATAAGGACCACCTGGATGGATTGGTGGCTGTGCTGGAACGGTATAAAGTCGAGGCAGTCTTGGAGCCGGGAATTGAGTCCCGGCTCCTTTCGTATAAACGTTGGCGGGAGCTTATAGAGGGTAACGGCATCACCCGTTATGAAGGGCAGCGTGGGATGAGAATGCTTTTGAGCGATGGCGTAGCCCTTTGTGTGCTCAATCCGGTGGATAAGGAAAGCTGTGAGAGCGATAACAATTGTTCCTTGGTGATCCGATTAGTGATGGGTAAGGCGTCTTTCCTGTTCACCGGGGATGCGGAAAGAGAGGCCGAGGAAAGAATGCTGGCTTCAGGATGGGAGCTCTCCAGCACCGTGCTCAAAGTAGCTCATCATGGCAGCAAAGGTTCCACCACGCCTGGCTTCCTTAAGGCCGTGAGACCTCAGGTAGCCGTCATTTCCGTAGGAGCTGATAACCGCTTTGGCCATCCAGCACGGGAGGTGCTGAAACATCTGGAGGGTATCCGGGTCCTTCGCACTGACCGTGATGGGACTGTGGAGATAGTGAGCGATGGGAGGGTGATGTGGCTTAAATAGATGCGGGGGCTTTGACGGGATGGGGCCTTTGTGCTAAAATGGAGAAAAAGCTCGGAATTACAGGAGGCAAGGAGGAAGGCGATGTACACTGAACTGGTGATGGAGCATTTTATGAATCCTCGCAACGTAGGGGTGATAAAAGATGCCGATGGGGTGGCCAGGGTTGGCAATCCGGTTTGTGGTGACGTAATGGAGATGTTCATAAAGGTCAAGGATGGTCGTATAGTTGACATAAAATTTCGCACCCTTGGGTGCGGGGCAGCTATAGCTACCAGTTCTATGGCTACAGAGATGGTGAAGGGCAAGACTTTGGAGGAAGCTCTTAAACTATCCCGCAAGGCAGTGGCCGAAGCGCTGGGAGGGCTTCCTCCCAACAAAATGCACTGTAGCAATCTGGCTGCTGAGGCTATCCACAAGGCTATCCAGGATTACTTACGAAAGCATCCCGAGGTGCACCTTAACCTGGAGAGAGGATAGGGAGAAGGGGATGGGGAGGAAGCGGGTAGTGGTGGCAATGAGCGGCGGGGTGGATAGTTCGACGGCCGCCGCTCTTTTGCTTAAAAGGGGGTATGAGGTAATTGGCATAACGATGCGGCTCTGGTCTGATGGTCCGGGGGCCAACAGGTGTTGCCCGCCTGAAGCCATTGAGATGGCCCGCAGGGTGGCCGAAATCCTTGGGATACCCTTTTACGTGCTCGATTATGCCGGCCCTTTCTATGAGAAGGTCGTATGCTACTTTGTGGAAGAATACGTCCGAGGGCGTACTCCCAATCCGTGCCTGGCCTGCAACCGGTTCATCAAATTCGATTTGCTCCTGCATCAGGCTCGAGCTCTGGAAGCCGATTATCTGGCTACGGGCCATTATGCCCGCATAAAGGAGGTCAACGGGAGATACAAATTGCTCAAAGGGGTTGACCCTCGGAAAGAGCAGTCCTACGTGCTATATATGCTGAGCCAGGAGCAGCTTTCCCACCTCATCTTTCCTTTGGGCGAATATACAAAGCAGGAGGTGAGGCAATTAGCCCGGGAAATGGGGTTGCCGGTTGCGGAGAGGGAGGAAAGCCAGGAACTCTGCTTCATCACCCGGGGCGACTACCGGGATTTCCTGCGCCGTTATGCCCCCGAGGCCATACGTCCAGGCCCCATATACGATAGGGAAGGGAACTTGCTCGGAACCCATAAGGGGCTGCCGTTCTATACCATTGGACAACGTCGAGGGTTAGGCATCCCCTATGGGGAGCCCCTCTATGTGATAGATATAGATGTGGAACGGAATGCCCTCATCGTGGGGACGGCTGAGGAGTTGAGCAAAAGGGGACTTTTAGCCCGGCAGGTGAATTACATATCGGGTCAGGAGCCGGAAACGCCTTTATCCCTTAAGGCCAAAATTCGTTATCAGGCACCTGAGGTAGATGCCACATTGTATCCCTTACCTGGGAACACAGCAGAGGTGATTTTCCGGGAGCCCTTGAGAGGTATAACCCCGGGACAGGCTGTGGTGTTCTACAGAGGCGAGGAAGT
>DRAO01000383.1 GCA_011041825.1 Chloroflexota bacterium | reverse complement strand
GTCCTGCCAGGGGCGCCTTTAGAAACAGGTTATAAGGCCCATCAGGCTGAATGCTTGGTGGGCTTATTGAAGTTAAAGGAACCAGAATGGAAAAGATTTACCTCGCTATCGAAGGCCCCATCGGGGTTGGAAAGACCACTCTGGCTCGGCTTATCCAACCATATTTTAAAGCCAAGCTTTTGTTAGAGGTTTTTGAAGAGAACCCTTTTTTGAGCAGGTTTTACCAGGACAGGGAAAGATTTGCCTTCCAAACCCAGTTGTTTTTCCTCCTAAGCCGTTATCACCAGCAAGTTCAGGTAATCCCCAAGCTCCTCTCCGAGGCTAACCTCATAAGCGATTACACCTTTGTCAAGGACCGCCTTTTTGCCCATCTAAACCTGCACGGCGATGAGCTCAAACTTTATGAGCAGCTCTATCAGATATTGGCCCAAAGGATAGCAACCCCAAATCTGATTGTGTTGTTGCAGGCCAGTACCGATGTGCTTATGGAGAGGATTGCCTTCCGGGATCGGCCTTATGAGCGCAATATGGACAGGGATTACATAAACCAGGTACGCCTGGCCTACGATGAGTTCTTCAACCACTATGAGGAAGCCCCGGTCCTGCGCATAGAAACCGATGAGCTGAAATTCGTGCACAACCCTGAGGATTTGAATTACGTGGTCAACCTGATAAGGGCAGCTTTGGAAGAGGGGGTAAGCTACACATTGCCGCTCTTTCATCTGGGAGGGAAGGGAGGATGAAAAAGAGGTTCGTGGCCATAGCTGGCAATATTGGCGTGGGGAAGTCCACCCTGACAAAGATGCTAAGCGAGAGGCTGGGCTGGGAACCCTTTTACGAGGCCGCTGATGATAACCCTTACCTCAGCGATTTATATCAAGATATGCAGAGGTGGTGTTTCCATTCTGAGGTCTTTTTCCTGGCCCGTAAGGTTTTTCACTATCACCAAATTTTGGAAAGGCCAAACTCGGTCATCCAGGACCGCACCATCTACGAGGATGCTGAGATTTTCGTGGAAAATTTCCGCCGAGAAGGCCTGATGAGCGAGAGAGATTACAGGACATATCGTTTGCTCTACGAAGTGGTGATAGAATTGCTACCACCTCCTGATCTGGTGATTTACCTCCAGGCCTCCGTGCCCACTCTGGAAAAGCGGATAGCGTTGCGGGGGAGGGACTATGAGAAGAGCATGGACCGGGGCTATCTGGAGAAGTTGAACAAACTCTATGAGGAATGGATAGAGAGATACTCCCTGAGCCCTGTGCTGAAAGTGCCAGCCGACCGGCTGGATTTCGTGAAATTCCGCCGACATATGGATTTAATCGTGGAGAAGGTGATGGAGAAATTGCAGGGCAAGGAAGTGGTCACCTTCGATGGCGATTTGCCTTGAGGGGATAAAAAGTATATAATCGTTTTTGGTCAACCGATAAATTATGGGGTAGTTCTATTGAATCAAACCATCGCTAGGAGAAGGGAGGTTGGAGGAATTCAATCAATCTTGGGAACCATATACCGAGGAACCAAAGGGTACTTCCATAGGGAATTTCTTCCGGGACATCGTTGAAACGGTGCTCCTCACCCTTGTGCTGTTCTTCCTCATCCGAACCGGCATCGAAAACTTCCGGGTCTATGGCTCAAGTATGGAACCCAACTTCCACAATGGGGAATACATCGTCGTGAACAGGTTGGTGTATTACCTTCACCCCCCTCGGAGGGGGGATGTAATCATATTCCATTACCCCAGGGACCCCCGGCGCTCTTTCATAAAACGGGTGATAGGATTGCCCGGGGAAACCGTGGAAATAAGGCATGGCAAGGTTTACATAAATGGCAAACCCCTTGATGAACCATACCCGCTTAACCCAGCCACATACTCCTGGGGGCCGAGCATAGTGGGTAAGGATGAAGTGTTCGTCCTCGGCGATAACCGTAATTTCTCCAGCGACTCCCATAGCTGGGGGATGTTGCCCATCCGCTATATAATAGGCAAAGCCTGGATTTGTTATTGGCCTCCTAAATGCTGGAGGATTATACCGACCTACAAATACCCCTCTTTAGATAAGACTTCCTATCTCATCCTCCAGCCAATACCCATCGGTTGAGGTGAGCGATGAGAACCCTCCTAAGCCCGCAGGAATTAGCTCGCTATTTTGACCATACGCTCCTCAAGCCTGAGGCCACCCCAGAGCAAATAAAGCGCCTTTGTGAGGAAGCCCTCCGATACGGGTTCTTCAGCGTGTGCGTTAACCCCGTTTATGTAGGACTGGCTCATTCCTTCCTCAAGGGCACTGATGTCAGGGTATGTTCTGTAATCGGCTTCCCCTTGGGAGCAACTTTACCGGAGGTGAAAGCCTACGAGGCTGAGTTGGTCATCGCCAGAGGAGCTGAGGAAATAGATATGGTTATGAACATAGGGGCTCTGAAGGGCAGGGATTACAAGCTGGTACGGGAGGATATTGCTGCGGTGGCGATGGTAGCCCACGACCACAATGCCTTAGTTAAGGTCATCTTGGAAACGGCTCTTCTGGAGAGGGACGAGAAGGTGAAGGCGTGTGAGATAGCTTTGGAGGCTGGCGCTGATTTCGTGAAGACTTCCACCGGCTTTGGCCCCGGGGGGGCTACTGTGGAAGATGTCCGCCTTATGCGGGAGGTAGTGGGTGAGAGGATAGGGGTTAAAGCTGCCGGGGGCATAGCTACTTATGAAATGGCTTTGGCGATGATAGAAGCTGGAGCTACCCGCATTGGAGCCAGCCGTAGTGTCAAGATATACCGGGAGGCAGAGGCCCTCTGGGCCGCAGAGAAAGCCAGATGAACGCACCGTATAAACGTCTCCGAATCACGTTCTCCCAGACGGGAGTCCTTAAATACCTCTCCCATCTGGATATGATACGGACCTGGGAGCGATTGCTACGGAGAGCCCGGATACCCCTGGCTTATTCGCATGGTTTTACTCCCCATCCCAAGATAAGTGTTGCATCCCCTCTGCCAGTGGGCTTCGAAGGGCTCCGGGAAATCCTCGAAATCACCCTAACGGAAGAGCTAACCCCAGGGGAATTTCTCGCCCGGGTCCAGCCCTTTTTGCCATCTGGGCTTGACATAATAGCAGTAAAGGAAGCTTCCAGGAGCAGGTACTCCCTCCAACAAAGGGTGATGGCTTCCGAATATGAGGTCCGGCTCCTGGACTGCGGGAAATGTGCTGAGCTGGCGGAGAGGGTAAGAACTTTATTGGAGCGGGATTCCATACCCTGGCGCAAGGAAAAGAAGGGGAGGGTAAGGGAGTATAACCTGCGGCCTCTCATAAAGAAATTAGAGGTGAGGAAGGGGGGAACGAAAGCTTGCATATTATGGATGCTCTTACAGACTCACCCCGATGCCACAGCTAGACCTGAAGAGGTCTTAGAGGTATTGGGGGTAAAAGAGTGTGATTGGGAGATAAAGCGGGTGAGATTATACTTGGTGGATGAGGAGGAGACCTATGCAGAAGGCTGAATTGCTCATCCTTGCCTCCCAAGTGGTTACGCCAGTGTCCCCAGGCCCCAAAAAGGGCAGAGCTATGGATGATTTAATAGTAATAGAGGAAGGCGGCGTAGCCGTGCGGGATGGCCGCATTTTGGACGTAGGCATTGGAAAGGAGTTGCAGGCTTCATACAAAGCCGAAAAAGTGATAGATGCCTCCGGATGCGTGGTGACCCCTGGGCTTGTGGATGCTCACACTCACGTGATTTTCGCTGGCGATAGGGTTGATGAGTTTGAGATGCGCTTGCGGGGGGCGACCTATCTTGAGATTATGGCCGCTGGCGGGGGGATAATGTCCACCGTCCGCAGAACCCGCCGTGCTTCCCTGGAAGAACTGGTGGCTCAGTCCCGACGGCGCTTGGATGCTATGTTGGCTTCTGGCTCGACCACGGTGGAGGTGAAGACCGGCTATGGGCTTGACACGGAGACGGAACTGAAAATGATGGAAGCTATACTGCTTCTGGATCAGGAACATCCTTTGGATTTGGTGCCTACGTTCCTGGGAGCACACGCTGTGCCTGAAGAATATAAGGGGCATCCTGAGGATTACGTGGACTTGGTCATCAATGAGATGCTGCCGGCCCTTGCCCGGTGGGCGGATGAGAAGGGATTGGAGAAGAAACGCATCTTCTGCGATGTATTCTGTGATGAGGGAGCATTTAGCTTCGAGCAATCGGGCAAAATATTGCGGGCGGCGAAAGACCTGGGCTTTTCGCTGAAAATCCACAGCGATGAGTTCAGGGCTTTAGGGGCTACCGGCTTGGCCGTAGAACTGGGGGCGGCTTCGGCTGACCACCTGGCCTGCACCCCTGATAGCGATGTAGAAAAGCTCGCACAATCTCCCACCATAGCCGTGCTCTTGCCGGGCACCTCCTTCGGCCTGGGGCATACCCATTTCGCCGATGGAAGGCGCTTTATAGAGGCCGGGGCAGCCCTGGCTTTGGGAACTGACCTTAACCCGGGCACCTGCTGGTGCG